>JBBRDO010000027.1:0-48641 GCA_038203825.1 Chloroflexia bacterium
CCAGCGCTCACGGTTTGAGCTACACCCGGAGAACGCGGGCACTCCGTACGAGGTGCTGCTAGGGCTATTGGGGAGGCAGCTCTCGGAGAAGAGGGGTTATCCGTATGGGTGGTATCCGCACTTTGGGTATGCGGTTGATTACTCGTGGGTTGCGGGCTATCTTGAGGAGTATTATGCTGGGCCTCTTTTTTGGCCAACGAGGGGCTGTTCCTTATTTCAGTATAGCGATGCCGGTTGGGAAGTTCAACTGAATCAGCCTGGTGGCTATCAATACTACTTCCACAATGGAGAGCAAGGGAAAGACCTCCGGGTTGTGTTTGGCAGGCTAGCAGGTAGCAACGAACCAAAGCAGCTGTGCGGCGATTCGCCAGTCTATTACGTCACCTCAAAACAAAATAATCCGGCGCAACCGTAGAAGCTCTATTCGAAAGGACCAAAGCAAAGGTGATGTTCTCAGGGTCAACAAGCCTGCAAGGTCTGTCATTCTTCACTGCGTTCAGAATGACAGACCTTGCTTGGTTCCCAGAACCTCGACTTTTCATCATCTCTGGGTAGGTGAGAAGGCTCATTGACAAAGATCGGGATGATGCTAGAATTACGTCATGCAAACCCGCCCCGCCAGCCCAAGCGATGCCGCAGCCATTGCGCGCATATATAACCAGGGGATCGATGACCGCATCGCCACGTTTGAAACGCGGCACCGGAGCGCCGCTGATATAGAGAAATGGTTCGACGGCAGACATCCCATTGTCGTGGTTGAAAGCGACGGCGAGGTCGTAGGGTTTGCTTCTACGTCGACTTACCCGCCTCGTGAGTGCTATGCGGGGGTCGCGGAGTATTCGGCGTATGTAGGCCGAGAACACAGGGGCAAGGGAGCAGGGCGGGCGGCACTTGTTGCACTGATAGAGGCGGCGGAGAGTGCAGGCTTCTGGAAACTCGTATCGCGGATATTCCCTAATAACAGGGCAAGCATCGAGCTGGCCCTCGCCGTGGGCTTTCGCGAAGTGGGCGTGTATGAGAAGCACGGCCGGTTAGACGGCGAGTGGCGCGACGTGGTGATCGTGGAACGCCTGATAGAGAGCAATCTGCGGTAGGGTGTTCGACCTCGGCCGCATGGTGCGGGAGTACGGCCCCTTTGTCATTCTTCGCGGCGAGCAAGAACCACTTCGTGGAGCATAGTGCCTGGCATAGTGATTCTTCGCTGCGGCTCAGAATGACAAAGCATGTGGGGCGGCTATCCATTGACGGCTGTGCATTCCGTGCCAACCCTCCAGGGCGTCAGTTGTCAGGAATATTGATATACTTGCTTGCCGTTGATATAAACCTGCAGGGGACGCTGGTAGATGTCCAGGGGGTCGCCCGACCAGAGTACCAAGTCGGCATCTTTGCCGGGGGCCAGAGAGCCTATCCTGTCGGCTACGCCCATGATCTCGGCTGGGTTGCGCGTCACGGTGCGCATAGCGTTGTCGCGGGGTAGACCCTCTTTGATCGCCATGATCACGAGCAGGGGCAGATATTGTATGCCCACTACGTAGTGGTCGGTGGTCAGCGCAACCTTTACTCCGGCCTTTACGAGTATGCCGGGGGTGGTAAGTGTGCGGTTCTTTAGCTCAACTTTGTACTTGGTGGAGATGGTGGGGCCGACTATAGCAGGAATGTTGCGCTTGACCAGCTCATCGGGTATGAGGTGGGCCTCAGTGGCGTGGTCCAGGACCATATCGAAGCCGAACTCGTCGCGGATGCGGAAGGCGGTCAGTATGTCGTCGGAGCGATGGGCGTGCCACCTCATCGGGATCTCGTGACGTAGTACCATCGCGATATTCTCCATCTTGAGGTCGCGCTCGAACGGCTTGGTGGGATCATTCGCGCTAGCAGCGGCATCCTGGCGGGCGATATAGTTCTGGGCCATGACCAGGTTCTCACGCATGAGGCTTGCCACGGCCAGGCGGGTGGTGGGGGCCTTCTTCTGGCCACCATAGTTGTTCTTGGGGTTCTCACCCATGGCGGCCTTGAGGCCCGTGGGGTGCTTCACCACCATGTCATCTATGCGGGTGCCGTAGGTCTTCAATAGGACGGCCAGGCCGCCGATTACATTCCCGCTGCCCGGCATAACGTTCACAGCCGTGACGCCGGCTGCCAGCGCATCTCCAAAAGCGATGTCGCCCGGATAGGTGGCGTCGATTGCGCGCACCTGGGGCGTAATGGGGTCGGAGCCCTCGTTGGTGTCGGAGCCGTCGCGGCCGGTGGCCATTTCAGCTATGCCGACGTGGGTGTGGGCATCGATGTAGCCGGGCGTGACAACTTTGCCTGTAGCGTCGACGACCTCTGCGCCTTCGGGGATCGTGACATCGCCTTCTGTGCCGACGGCAATGATCTTCCCGTCGTCGCCTATCAAGACCACGCCATGATCTATCTCGACATCGCGGCCATCCGCGCCTGGTTCCATGGTCAGTACGCGTCCACCCTTAATAGCAATTGGCATAATCGTGGATCTCCTCTCTGGAAATAATAGCTGATTCGTTGTACCACTCCTGCACGGTAGTGTCAAAGGTTGGAGGGGCTCGGGGTGGGGTTTTGACCGTGGAGAAGAGGAGAGGGCGAGGGGTAAAAAGAGTGGTTTAGAGGGCTCGCAAGCAGTCCTAGCCCAAATTTGCTACTCACTATGTTACGCATTCTGTGCTAGCTCAAGATACGCTTTATTACGTATGCGGACCGTTGACTTGACTTTACGTAAAGTGCTATCCTCACACGACGGTCCTAAACGCTGTAGAGGGATCGCGATTCAAGGGCGACCAAATACAACGCTTATCAACAAAGAATAGTTCCCTGTGTTCCTCGTTGGATGCATGGAACCAAGTTTGGAGGAACAGTTTGAATCTGATATCACAGATACGGCGAACCACAGGAATCGTAACCCTGGCAATCCTGCTACTTACAGGTATGATGATTGCCACCCCCAGCCATTCCTTCGCCGCACCGGCAGTTCAAGCGGGGGGTAATGCGGTAGTTACCAACACCGGCGGCGACAGCATTCGCATCCGAACCGGAGCAGGTACAGAGAACCCCAAGATTGCCGATGCTTATGAAGGCCAAGCCGTATCGGTGCTAGAAGGTCCGGCCAAGGACAGCGGCGGACGCGACTGGTTCAAGATTAGCGCACCCAGCGCAACGGGCTGGATCATGGGCGCATTCTTGCAGGGAACAACGGTCGCAGGTGCGGCTGACCGCACCACCCCCGCACTAACAGGCTATGCTCGCGTAGCCAACTCAGGCGGAGATCCGGTACGACTTCGCACAGCAGCCTATGCTGAGGCGGGCATAATCACGCTCTTCAACGAGGGCACAACGGTTGAAGTGAAGTCTGCCCCCACGGCCGGTCCCCAGAACATAATGTGGTATCAGATATCGGCACAGGGAACGACGGGCTGGATGATGGCACAATACCTGGTGCAGGCAAATGCTCCTGCCGCGCCCCCAGCGGCGCAGGCCCCAGTAGCGCAGCAAGCTGCGCAGACCAGCCAGGCATCGAATAACGCGTCCGGCACGGGTGCCACAGCGGTCAGCATCGCTATGCAGTACCTGGGGTATCGCTACGTGTACGGCGGCTCATCACCCCGAGGCTTCGATTGCAGCGGCCTCGTGTACTATGTGTACCACACACGAATGGGCATGGCTGTTGGCCGTGACACAGATGCGCTGCTGGGCAGCGGCAGACGTGTTAGCCAAGCCAATTTGCAGCCCGGCGACGTTCTTATCTTCGCAAACACGTACAAAGCAGGACCGAGTCACGCGGGTATCTATATCGGTGGCGGCAGGTTCATTCACGCAGAGAACGAATCAACAGGCGTGGTAATTAGCTCGCTGTCGACCTCGTATTGGGCCAACCACTACTACAGCGCAGTTCGCCCCTAGTAGAGAAGACGGCTTATAATCTTTCTTCTCAAGAAAGAAGATGCACCCCACTTCGCAGGGGTGCATCTTCTTGTTAAGTTGCTCCCGGTGGGGAGAGGGGAGGTCAGGGGAGGACCCCTGCACCTCCCTTGTAGTGGGGTGGCAGGTGTAGACCTTAAGCCCGGGCGGGGAGTGCTACTGTGGGTGCTTAGTGGTGGGAAGCTAGTCGCTGGCCGCCGGGTGTGGCCTGTAGAGGTCTTCTACTATGTGGCCGTCCTGGACGCGGATTACGCGCTGGGCCTGGGCTGCCAATGCGGCGTCGTGCGTGACGAAGACTACGGATTTGCCCTGGTGACTCAACTCGGAGAGGAGCCTCATTACGTGCTCTCCTGTGGCTGTGTCGAGATTGCCGGTCGGCTCGTCGGCGATGATGATGGGGGGGTCGTTCGCGAGGGCGCGCGCAATGGCAACTCTCTGCTGCTCGCCGCCCGACAATTCGCTGGGCAGATGCTCGGCTCTGGCACGCAGCCCCACTCTCTCCAGCAGCGAAAGGGCGCGCTCGCGTCTTTTGTTGCCGTAGCTATTTAGGAAGTCCATCGGCAAGATAACATTCTCGAGCGCGGTGAGTGTTGGGAGCAACTGGAAGAACTGGAACACGATGCCTACGTTGCCACCACGCCACTGGGCAAGCTCGTTCTCGTTCATCAGGTGGAGCGGCCTGCCTGCCATCAATACCTGCCCCTGCGTGGGACGGTCTATGCCTGTTACCATGTTGAGGATGGTGGACTTGCCACTGCCCGAAGGCCCCACTATCGCCGTGAACTCGCCCGCGTAGAGGGTTAAGTTCACACCCCGCAGGGCTATGTACTCGCGGTTGCCCATCGGGTAGGCTTTCACCACGTTTACCAGTTTGCCCACAGGCACCTTGCCGTTGGGGCTTACGTTGCTGACTGTCATGATCGTTGATGTGATGGGATGCTCCTAGATGCCTTTGGGGCGGAAGGAAAAGATGGCATGTGTGCCGGTATTGTTATTGCCGGGGCCGATATCGAACGTGCCGCCCAGGTCACTCACCACCAGCGTCTCGACTATTTTCAAGCCCAGATTGCTCTGCCTGGCAGGGTCGAAGTGCTCGGGCAGGCCGGAGCCGTCGTCAACGACCTCGATGGTAATGAGCTGGGAGGAATAGGCCAGGGGCGGCTCAGCCTCGTTACGCTCGCTCTCGCAGTTCACCTTTATGTCTATTGTTCCGCGATCCCTGTTGGCAAAGCCATGCAGAATCGCGTTTGAGATCAACTCGTTGAGGAGGAGGGCAAGCAACGTAGCTTCGTGAGAGCCAACGCGTATGCGCTCGGCGACCTCCTGCTCGATAGTGAGCTTCAGTTTGAAGCCGGGTCGGGTAAGGGTAGAGATTACAGCATCGGCCACCTTGCGGGCCAGATCGTAGATGCTGATCGAGTCGATCTCGGCGTTGCCGTTCACCATGAGATCGTGCACTACCGCGATGCTCTGCACGCGCGATATACTTTCGCGGACGGCGGTGGCCCCGTCGCTGTCGCCGGGCATCCTGCGCAGCTGCATGGAGAGGAGCCCGGCCACAGTTTGCAGGTTGTTGCGGACACGATGGTTCATCTCCTGCAACATGGCAGACTTCACTTCGAGGCCGCGCAGAGCCGCATCATACAGGCGCGAGTTTTCCAGGGCGATAGCGGCCTCGCGAGCGAACGCATCGAGGAGGCGCACCTGGTCCTCACTCAGGGTCTTCTCTTCCCTGTTGTAGAGGCAAATGCCTCCCCGGATGCCCCTGGGCGCAACGAGGGGGACGCAGTACATCCAGGAGAAGTCCTCTTTAGCGAAAGGCACGCCAAGCACGGCATCTGTGTCGGGGGCGAGGGGCATGGGCACGCCCCTGGTTACGGCTCGCGCGATTCTGCTCGTTGCGATGGGTATCACCACGCGCGGGGTCGAGCGCCAGCCGTACATGCTGTGGTCGAGGGTACGGAGGTCGTACTGGGCGACCAGCTCGAGCGTGCCTGCGTCGTTGTGCAGCTCGTAGATAGCAGCAGCATCGGCTCGGACAAGGTGGGCGGACTGGCGTGCGATCAAGGCCAGCACCTCGGTAAGATTGAGGGTGGAGGCAATGTGGGCCGATACGCCCTGCAAGGTGGATAGCTCAGTGACTTTCTGTCGCAGTTGGCTGTCGGTTTGCTCATACAGGCGAGCGTTCTCAATGGCGATGGCGATCTCGCCCGCCACCGTTTCGAGGAACTTGATCTCGTTTTCGGTGAAGTCACGGGTCTCAACGGTATGGATGTCTATTACGCCTACGAGCTTCTCATTTGTGAAAAGGACTATGGGAACGACCAGCATCGACTTGGTGTTATCTTCCAGCGACACGGGGAAAGCCTTGAACCGCTCGTCGGAATGGGCATCGAGCACAGAGACGGGCTTGCCGACGAGGGCAGCCCAGCCGGTGATGCCTTCGCCCATCCGCAGACGAACCATGCCCAGGGTCTCTTTGTTACCGGCACTGGTAGCGGTCATCACGAGCTGGTCCCACTCGGGTTCATACAGGAAGATCGAGCAAAGATCGGCGTGGCTGACTTCCATTACAGCCTGCACAATCTCATTGAGCATATCTGTGAGCTTGAGCGAGGAGTTTGCGGCGCTGATGACCCTGTGCAGAGCAGTGAGGTCGGCCACACGCTCTTGCATATACTTATTCGAGATCTCCTCGGCCAGGGCCATGCTGCGCACCTTCAGGTAGCCCTCGATGGCCGCAGCGAGGACGGAGGACTGGGCTTTAGCAATCGCCTTACGATCAGGCCGGGCGGAGGCCGCCTTCGCACCACCCCTATGAGATGAGGGTTTGGTGGAGTTTAGCGGCTGCAATGCCTCGTTGATATGCTCCACGAGGTTATGCTCGTCCAGTTTGTTCTGGGCGGCAAGGCGACCCTCCTGGCACGCCCATTCTACCAGCGGCGTAACATCGCCATGCTCGTAGAAGGCGTCGAGGCTAGACTGCAGCGTTTCGGAAAGGGCGGGAGTATCGGGCTTAGCAGGCGCAGTTTCTCTATTCATGGGTGTTCCAGAGGCAGCAAATGAACTTGACATGAGACTTAATGATACCCTATTATAACAGGGAATATTGCGCGCCCGTAGCTCAGTGGATAGAGCAACTGCCTTCTAAGCCGTGGGTCGGGGGTTCGAATCCCTCCGGGCGTACTATTGTTACTTCTATTCCTCCTCAACCAAACCGGCACCCTATTTCCGCGCGCTCGATAGCTGCGTGGGTGCGTCCACGACGGGCATTCTGCCCGACAGGGTATGCTCGTGCCCTTCCGGAGGGTAACGGGTCGATCTTGTCTCTCCGGGCCGGAACATTTCTATGCACTCCTGATTCGACATTGCTGGTGGCCGGCCCTTGTCTGATAGTATGTGGTGTGCAAATCAGTATTGGTGTAATCATAGTATTGTCTATGTGTGGCGTTTGATGTACAATTACTGAATGTTGGGTTCGCCAATAGAATTGCGTAGTTATAGCCCGATCCAACCTCAAGGAGAATATGATAATGAAGACACGATTCGTGACGGCATTTGCGTTCTTGACTCTATTATTGCTAATGTTGACCATGGGGCATCAAACGAGCCTATCTGCATCTACAGAACGTACCGAAACAGCAAGCCCGCAGGTCTATAACGGTTCCATACCGGCGGCACCACAGAAGATGCAACCCCTGGACCCCATTGGCTTTGCCCTGGACGATGGGATTCCTGAAAGCGCGTCCGGGTTTGGAAACAGCGCCTACAATTTTAGCGCCGCAGCTATCTGGCTGAACGGGTTCAGTATCCCGTCTTCTGTACCTTATCCTCTCACTTTGACCAACGTTGCAATTGATTATCCGGGATCAAGCGCGGGTTACTTCGTTGGTGATCCGGTTCAGATCCTGATCTACCTGGATACTGACCGGGATGGCAATCCTTCGAACGCACAGTTAATCTATCAGTCTCCGGCTACAATTACAGTGGCAGACTGGTATACCTTTCAATATTTTCCAATCAATAACCTTGTCGTGAATACTCGAGGCGATTTGTATGTTGGGTGGGAAGATACGTGGGCGGAAGGCGGCCCCAGCCCCAGGGAGTATATAGCTGCTACAGATGAGACGCAGCCGCAACACAGATCGTGGATCATTGGCAGTACTACTTGTTGTACGCCGAACATTGCTAACCTTGCAGCGAATAATTACAGGCACAGGATAGACGATTTCAACCCGGGTAACCTGATGGTAAGGCTGCTGGCAGATAGCTATACTCCGGCGACGCCCACCCCCCTACCGACCGCGACACCTGTCCCTCCTCGCTGCCCTGGCGAGCGCTTCACAGACGTTTGCCCCGGCGATTATTTCTACCAACCGGTGCTGTCGCTGAATGATGCGGGAATAGTTGCAGGGTATAATACATCGCCGCCCTGCCCTACTCAGGCGCACGTTCCCTGCTATCTGCCATACAACAACGTGACACGCGGCCAGAGCGCCAAAATCGTTTCTTTGGCGGCAGGCTTCACCGAGCCTGTGAGCGGCCAACTGTTCGAGGATATACCGCCCGGCAGCACTTTCTACGACTATGTGCAGCGTCTCGCCAGCCGGGGCATCGTCGCAGGGTATCCTTGCGGTGGCGTCGGGGAGCCTTGTGGGCCGAACAATCTGCCGTACTTCAGGCAGAATAACTCGGTAACGCGAGGTCAACTGTCGAAAATGACGTCGGAGGCATTCAGCTATAACGATGCAGTAAGCGGACAATCGTTCGAGGATGTGCCTGTAGGTTCAACGTTTTACCCCTATATCGAACGGTTGGCGGTGAGGGGTCTTATAAATGGGTACCCGTGCGGTGGCGTCGGGGAGCCTTGTGGGCCCAACAACCTGCCGTACTTCAGGCCCGGCAACCCGGTAACACGCGGCCAGACAGCCAAGATCCTTTACCTGGCCCGCTCACTGGTAACACCCACCCCCACGGTTACGACTACATCGACAGTGACGACTACGCCTATCGCAACCGACACGGACACGCCGGTGCCCTCCACGACGCCAACTTCGACCACAACGGTTGTTCCGACCGACACCAGCACACCGACCGCTACGACAGGTCCAAACTAACCTGAGGTCCGAGCCGAACAGCTAGAGGCGCCACTCTTCCAGGGGGATGTGCACGCTGAGGCATTGGGCCGAGCGCCTCGTCATGTGGTCTGCTCAGAGAGAATAAGCGACGCGGGTGGTCATGAGGCCACCCGCTCATGCGTGTGCTGTGGGTATGTGGGTATCGGAGATACAGGTGATATTCTGGCCTAGTGCAATGGGCTTGGGGTCGCAGAAACCCATTCGCGAGTGACCAGATTGAAGGCAAAGTAAGCTGGATGATCGGCATCAAGCGTCACCATAGTCAGAACCGGCCAATCCATTTGCGTTGGATGAAGTCGTCCTCCGGCAGAGGGGATAACATAGACTTGCTTTGCACCGGGTTCGTACAGATCCAGGGTTGAGGTATACACACGCACCGCAACGTGCAGGGGATCGTCCCAAAACGCCCCTGTTTCAACAAAAAGGTATTCCCCATTAACTATTCCTGCCCAACAACCACCGTAGTTGAACTGGTGGTTGCCCTGGGCACATTCACCCGTGATTCCTAATGTTGGTCTCCAGACCGATGTCACGCGGGGGGACAGCGGAATAAGTGCAGGCGCGGGCCCCGGTGTACCTTCAGCCACTTGGGTTTCCATCGCATGCCGAGGTGCATCCACTGTTGCTGAGCCCGACAGCTTTGTCCCGTCAAGTTCCGGCCCGGTAAGGGTTGGTGTCATCTGAGAGATAGGGGTCGGAGTTGCTTGTCCCGGTGTCTGATTCAGGCCCTGTGACACGTCGGAGTAACCACACCCATAAGCAACAATAGAAAACAGGGCGGACAGGCCTAGATGCGTAAACCAGTACTTGGTATTTCTTGTCGCTTTGATATCTCTCAAAACCAACTCCTTAGGTATGATTGCGGCCAACGCCCATATTGCCCCAAAATAATAGTACCGGGAACGATTGAATTATGCTCGAAGTGCTTTAGGAAATACGCTGTCTAGCAGTCTAGACCGACTACACGTTATCCGCGCGACTCTCAATCCCAAGCAATAGCTTGTTGGCCTCCCACCATACGATGCTGAATACTATGATCGGCGGCACAATAACAAAGATTACCCACCCCAACTCAGGCCACATAGGCGCCAACGACGAAGGCGGCCCCCAGGAAAATGTTGTTGCCAGAGCAACCAGGCCACCTATCGCGCCGGTGAGGGCACCAAGCCAGGTTCGGCGACGCTCGGAACTAGAAGACCTGTACACGCTGGAACGAACCAAGAGACCGAGCGCGAGGCCCGCGGCTATACCTGATAGTACGCCAAGGAATAACCCCAAGAGTGCGCCGGCAATGGGACCAAAGACCAGCATGACCGCTGCCACCGTTGGAGAAGCCGTCGATCCGGCATAGGTTCCCAGCCACTGAGCAACTTGGGGGTACAGTATGATCACGAGCATGGCAATTAAGCCGTAGACGGCGCCGAAGATGACGCCGCGTTTGACCAGCAGGAAGGTCATGTGGCGCGCTACTCCCCAGTAAGTTTGGTTGGGTCGTGGTGAATTCATACTACGCATACTGTTGATATGTTACCACGCATGCAGGGTTGTGGCGGAACCGAATAGCAGGCACAACATGACGTGCTGCTGACAGGAGTATAATAGGCGTGCGATATTTAGCTGGCTTCGCGCTACTGCTTACTCATCTCAGGAGCAGGCCATGATTATCGGGCAGGGGTCGACAACCGAGGCGCTGAGCGATGATGCCGTTCAGGAGATGCTTGCACGCGCCCTGGAGGCGATGCCGCTCGATGGCAAGCGAGTGCTGGTGATTATCCCCGACGGCACACGCAGCGCACCCATTCCGCTGATGTTCCGGCTGCTGTACAAGCAGATCGGGAGGCGAGTGGCGCGGCTCGACTACCTGATCGCGCTGGGCACGCACCCTCCCATGTCCGAGAAGGGGATCGAGCGCCTGGTGGGCGTGTCGGCTGTCAAAAGGGCGAGGTACTACCCGAACGTCGAGGTCTTCAACCACCAGTGGAACGTGCCGGAAGCGCTACAGAAGATCGGCACGATCTCGAAGGAGGAGGCCGCACTGCTGACCGGCGACCTGCTGTCCGGCGAGGTGCCTGTGGTGCTCAACAAGCTGATCTTCAACTACGATCAGCTCATAATCTGCGGGCCGGTGTTTCCGCACGAAGTGGCCGGGTTCTCCGGTGGGGCCAAGTACTTCTTCCCCGGCATCGCAGGGGCGGATATTGTCAACTTCACCCACTGGCTGGGCGCGCTGGTCACCAGCCTGCACATCATCGGCCAGAAGGACACGCCGGTGAGGAGAGTGATTCACCGCGCGGCGGAGTTCGTGAACAAGCCTACACTGCTCGTGGCGATGGTGCTCAAGGGGCACGATCTTCACGGCCTGTATATTGGGCCGCATCTGGAAGCGTGGAGCGCAGCCGCCGACCTCTCGGCCAGGCTCAACATCATCCGCGTGCCCCGGACCTACAGCCGTGTGCTCTCGATGCCGCCTGAGATGTACGACGACCTGTGGACGGCGGCCAAGGCGATGTACAAGACTGAGCCGGTTATCGCGGACGGTGGCGAGGTGATCATCTACGCGCCGCACATTACCGAGGTGTCGTACACACATGGCAAGCTAATTGACGAGGTGGGGTATCACGTGCGCGACTATTTCCTCAAGCAGTGGGATCGCTTCAAGGACGTTCCGGGCGGGGTCCTGGCGCACAGCACGCACGTCAAGGGGCAGGGCACATACGATAGCGACACAGGAGTGGAGACGCCGCGCATTCAGGTGACATTAGCCACATCGATCCCTGAGGAGCGCTGCCTGCGGATCAACCTGGGTTACGCTGATTACAGGACGATCAACCCGGAGGAGTGGGCAGGGCGCGAGGCAGAAGGGACGCTGCTGGTGAGGCACGCGGGCGAAATGCTGTACAGGAGCGAAGCGCCAGAAGAGGGCAGCGAGGAAGAGTGGATCGAAGCGGCCAGGGCAGCGGAACTCGCGGCTTTGCGAGAGGCGCGGTAGATGGTCAGCGGCAAGGCAACCGTCGCGGAAAGCCCCCTGGTGCTGGCGATAGATATCGGCTCGTCTTCGACGAAGGTTCGCCTTTACGATAGGCTGGGGCGGGGAGTGGAGGGCGTCGCTGCCCAGGAGACCTCTGAGATTCGCACGACAGCAGAGGGCGCCGCCGAGGATGACCCTGACGCGACACTGGAGCGCGCGGCTCGTTGCGTTGACGCGGTATTGAGCCAGGCCGGGCCGCTTGCGGAGAAGATCGGCGCGGTCGCCATGGACACGCTCGTTTCGAATCTCATGGCGGTCAACAGTGCGGGGAGGCCGATCACGCCGCTGATAACTTACGCCGACACACGCAGCACGGCTGACGCGGAGGCTCTGCGCGGCAGGCTGGATGAAGAGGAAGTACAAGACCGCACGGGCTGTCTTCTACGCACGAGCTACTGGCCCGCTTTGCTCGCCTGGTTCCGGCGCACCCAGCCGCAGGTTTGGCGCGAGGCGGCGCGCTGGATAACGCTGGGCGAGTATATGGAGTTGCGACTGTTCGGGCATTGCCGGGTCAGCTACTCGGCCGCGTCATGGAGCGGACTGCTGGACCGCAGGCGGCTTGTATGGGACGAACCGCTGCTTGAAGTGCTGGGGGTAGAGGCGAGCCAACTCTCTGCGTTAGTAGATATTGACGCACCTCTGAGCGGCCTTGCGGGGGAGTATGCCACGCGATGGCCGGCACTGAGTAACGTGCCCTGGTTCCCGGCTGTGGGGGACGGCGCGGCGGCCAATGTGGGAAGCGGCTGCACAAACCACAGCCGCATAGCACTCACACTTGGCACATCGGGGGCCATGCGCACGATAGAGGCGGAGGTGGCACAGGTGCCGCGCGGCCTCTGGTGTTACAGGGTAGACAGGCAGCGGGCACTGCTGGGGGGAGCAACGAGCGAGGGAGGCAACGTCTACGGCTGGCTGCGGCACACGCTACAATTGGGAGCGCCGGCAGAGGTGGAAGCAGCTATCACAGGGATGCCACCCGACAGTCACGGCCTGACCATTTTGCCGTTCCTGGCAGGGGAGCGGAGCCCCGACTGGGCGGGTAATGTGCAGGCGACCATTCACGGGGTGACACTCGCCACCACGCCCATCGAGATAGTGAGGGCAAGCCTGGAGGCGGTAGCCTACCGCTTTGCGGTAATCGAGCAGCGCATATGCGGCCAGGCAGATTGCGGCCACAGGTTGATCGCCAGCGGCGGAGCGCTGCTCCAGTCACCGGCGTGGATGCAGATATTCGCCGATGTGCTGGGACGAACCGTAGTGGCGTCGGCTGAGCCTGAGGCCACCAGTCGCGGGGCAGCCCTGCTGGCGCTGCGTGCGCTTGGCGCGATCTCGTCAATTGAGGAGATAGCTGCCGCTGACGGCGAGGCGTATGAACCGGACGCGGCGCGCCACCAGGTGTATGAGGCAGCGATTGCACGCCAACGCGACCTGTACGACAGGCTGATTGCGCAGGGGTAAGAGCAGAAACAAGTATAGTTTAGTTATGAGGAGGCAGTGCAATGAACGCAGCACAACCCAGGCTTTCGTCGAAGCAATCGCAAAAGCCTGTCCGGTACCTGGTGTTTTCGGCGTCGCTTCGGGGCGCGTCGCTGAACACGAAGCTGGCCACGCTCACCGCGGACGTTATTGAGCGGCATGGAGGGACGGTGGACCGAGCATCCATGTCCGACTTCGACGCACCGTCCTATGACGAGGATGTGGAAGACGGGGACGGGTTTCCGGCGGGAGCAGAGGAGTTTCAACGCCGCCTGCTGGCCAATGATGCCTTTGTCATCGTTTCACCTGAGTACAATGGGTCGATGCCGGGGGTAATCAAGAACGCGATTGATTGGGTTTCGCGCTACCGCCCGCAGCCCTTCAACGAACGGCACGCCTTGTTGCTCTCGGCGTCGCCGTCAATGGTCGGCGGCAATAGGGGTTTGTGGGCGCTTCGGGTGCCCCTGGAGAAACTGGGGACGCGGGTGTTCCCGGACATGTTTTCGCTGGCCCAGGCGCATAAGGCGCTCGATGAGAACGGGCAAATAGCAGACGCAAAGCTCAGCAGCCATTTCGAGGTCACTATCGCAGCGTTTATGGACCTTGTGGAGGCGGCGAGGAACTACCGCTGCGCCAAGAAAGCCTGGTTTGAGTTCCTGGGAGAGCAGACGGACGAGGCCACGAGCCGCTCGCAGTAGCAGGTTGATGGCATCAGGGCAGTTGTCACGAATTACTGCGCCGCCAGAACGCCCACCAGGGGGTATGTTCTGTGGGAGCCTGCTGGGCAGGAGAAGCGGCGGGCGGTGCAGCAGTTGCCGGAGCGGTTGGGGCAGCCGGATCGGCGGTTGGAGCAGTGGATGTAGATGCAGGCTGGGCGGCCAGGGGTGTAGTTACAAGAGTGGATTGGCCGGCGGAGGTGGCTGCTGCCGGGGTTGCATCTGATTTCGGGGGGAGGGTTACTCCGCTGTTCTCGTCATCGCCCTCCATTTCCTTGACGCCATGGAGATGCACAGGGGCGGCACCGCCCATACCCGATGACGCTGCCTTCGCCTGGGCGTTCAGGGCCGTGATCGCTTTTTGTAGGGCGGTATGGGTCAGCGCGGCAAAGTCGGCAGCGGGGTCCTGCTCTCCGCTTATATAGACCCTGAGGGTCACATTGCCTTTCGCGTCGACTGCCGAGGTCTTCTTGATGCTCAGTTGCAGACCCGGATTGGCTTTGGCGAAAGCGGCAGGTAGCGTCTTGAGCAGGTCAGAAGCGGCGGCTTGTTCGGTGCCGACGTGCATGTGAGCTTGCAGAGTTATAGCTTTTTCCATCGCTTAGCCTCCTTGTGATATCGCGCTATGTTGATGCTTGTCCTTCTTCCTGATGTGCCAGGTGCTATCTCGCGCTGCCATAGGAGAAGGTGGACACGACAGCGCCTGTCGAGTCGAGCAGTTCGGCGGCGTCCCCTTTGTTGGCCCAGATAGCATCATTCGAGGCGAAGGTGAAGCCGCCCGAGTCGTTGTGCACCTCGTTTGTATAGACACGGATCTTGCTTGCGGCAGGCAGAGTATAGCCGTGCCAGGTGTACTTCTGGTCGCCATAGATGTCATGCAGTACCCAGCCGTCCATGTTGATGGGTTGAGCGCCAACGTTGGCGATCTCGACATACTCGTCAGGCTCGTGTGAGCCTTTGGTGCCGTCGTAGAAGATGTCGCTTATCTGGACGGGGCCGAGCGCGGTTAGCTGGCCTGTTGTCTGCCCGCCCTGTGAAGCGGGGGTGGCGGTGGGCAAGGTCGCTGTAGTGTAGGGGTCGCTTACGATGGGCGGCAAACTGGGGTCTTCGGTAGGAACAGCATCACCACTCTCCGTGATCGTGGTGGAGGCAAGGCCGGTATCGAGGGATATCCAACCGTTGGGGCCCTGCACATCGAAGGCCACGATGGGGTGTATCTCCCAGATCGTGCCGCGAGTCTTGCCGACCTCAGAGGGGTGCTCCTGGTCCATCATGAGCCACCCGCTGATGCGCACTTTGACGCGACCGGTCACGAGTTTCTGTATACGAGAGAAGGCCCAGCCGGGGTGGAGAGCGCGCACGCGAGGCGTGACCTCGGCCACCACAGATTGAGCGCGGGTCTTATCCGGAGAGTCAACGACCCACAGGTGGTTATCTGTATCATTTGCCGAGTGGCAGTTGCACGACTCGGGCCCCTGCTGTTTGGCTCCGGCGAGCCAACCCTCGATCTGCACAGGGATGCCTTCATATTGCGCGACCTGGGCTGTGTCGGTGGACGACCAGGAAGCACGCGACTTTTGCTGGATGCTTTTGGGCCAGGCGAGGCTAAGGATGCTGGAAATGGCGACGGGATACCAGGGGGCAGCGTCGATGCGGTTCTTGCGTGTATTCAGCTGGGCGTCGCCACCATCGCCCGTGGCAGGGCATCCCTGATAGATGCTGGGAGGAGGCTGGGGCTTATTAGCGTTTGTGGGAAGCGCGCCGCTGGGGTTGCTGGCCACCACGTCGCCGCTGGCGCCGCCGTTGGGCGTGCTGACGGGAACGATGGTGGTAGTTGCGAGCGGTGGGGGGTTGCTCGAATTATGGGTGAAGGTATTGAAGGCATAGACGGCGCCGAGCAGAAGGATAACGAGTAAGATCTGCTGACCGCGTGAGAAGCGCGAACGGCCTGCAGAATTGCGTTGTGACGCGTTATTCACTGGGAAGACTCCTTGACGGGGAGGGAGGGCACGCCCTGCAGCGACTCTGTCAATATACAGCAGTCTGGTGGGGGGCGCAATATGCGAGGGGTAATTTGCGGGTTGTGGGGTTTGGGCTGAGGCGCGATGAGGAGAGGTGTCTGTTCGCGCCGGTGAGTCCGCGTCCTTACGGGAGTCGTAAGCCGCTTTCTGCATACACAGTAGGCCCCGGCAGCATTACACTACCGAGGCCCGCCGTTCAGAGTATCAGGTTGGGGTCAGTGGTCTAGTGTGATCCGACCAACTCGGGGGTTGGCATATCCATCTTCGCCTTCAACCCCAGGCCCTCTGCGACTCGCCGGCCATAGTCAGGATCGCACTGGGTGAAGTGCTGAACCATTCTCTCCTGTATGGGCTTCTCGCACTGCATCAGGTTGTCGACGAGGTTGTGGATCAGGTCGTCACGCTCCCAAGCCTCGATAGCGCGATAGCGCTCGCCTGCCTGCTTGTAGTCGTTAGTGCGACTGATCTGGAAGCGTCCAACCGCTCCTGAGACCTGTGGGGTGAAGGCGTTGCCCGCCTCGGGGGCTTCGGTGAGCCCGCCTGTGCTGTTGGGCTCATAGTTCACCTTGGGGTTCGGGCCGGTCCGGTCTACATAGTAGGCCATCTGGCTATCGCGCTGGTTGGTGGCAACGTGGGCGTGCGGGTGGTTGATAGGCAGTTGGAGGTAGTTCGGCCCCACTCTGTAGCGCTGGGTGTCCGAGTAGGAGAAGGTGCGGCCCTGCAGCATCTTGTCGTCCGAGAATTCTAGCCCGTCAACGAGCACGCCTGTGCCGAAGGCGGCCTGCTCCACCTCGGCGAAGACGTTCTTCGGATTGCGGTCGAGAACCATCCTGCCGACGGGCAGCAGGGGGAACCGGTCCTCAGGCCAGATCTTTGTATCGTCGAGCGGGTCGAAATCGAGCTCAGGGTGCTCGTCGTCAGACATGATCTGGACGTTTAGCTCCCACTCCGGGTAGTCTCCTCGCTCAATGGCCTCGTACAGGTCCTTCGTGGCGTGGCCCAGTTCGGTGGCCTGGATTGCGTTGGCCTGCTCCTGGGTTAGGGATTTGATACCCTGCTTTGTCTTCCAGTGGTACTTCACCAGTACCGCTTCGCCGGCGGCGTTCACCATGCGGTAGGTATTCACCCCGAAGCCGTCCTGGTGCCTGTAGTCGGCGGGAATGCCGCGCGGGCTGAACAGCCAGGTGAGCATGTGCATCGACTCGGGCGTGAGGCTCATGAAGTCGAAGATGCGGTTTGGTTCCTGGCGGAAGGTATCGGGTGAGGGTTTAAGGGCATGTATGACATCCGGGAACTTGATGGCATCGCGAATAAAGAAGACCGGCAGATTGTTACCGACCAGGTCCCAGTTGCCGTCTTCGGTGTAGAACTTCACGGCAAAGCCGCGCGGGTCTCGTGCTGTCTCTGCCGAGTCTCGTCCGCCTATGACTGTGGAGATGCGTACAAAGAGTGGGGTGCGCTTGCCTTTCTCCTGGAAAAGCTTAGCGCGAGTGTATTTGGCGGCAGGCTCCGTACCGATCGTCCCATATGCCTCAAAGTAGCCGTGTCCGCCTGCGCCCCGGGCATGGACCACCCGCTCGGGCACTCGCTCGCGGTCGAAGTGGGCGATCTTCTCAATGAACTGATAGTTCTCGAGGGTGGAAGGGCCACGATCACCGACGGTGATCAGGTTCTGGTTGTCGTAGACGGGGTGGCCCTGGCGGGTTGTCAGGGTCGGCTCCGGCATGGGTGCTCCACCCGGATCGTTGTTGACTATCTTGCTCTTCTCAGTGTTGGTATGCTTAATATCCATCTATTCTATTTCCTTTCCCCGTGTCGCGACGGGAATAGAGGTACTCCCAAATCATTCCAGACGACTCGCTCTCCGTAGAAAGGGAAATTGAGTCCCAGCAAGCGGTTCAGCGCCATCTTTGCGATGGGATGAGGCCCTGTGCGGGAAACGGCCCTGGAATATCGGAATAGACAATCCTCTGATGCCCCGAAAGTACCCATGCAGGTACTTCAGCAGGCGTTGCAATGGGCTATCACCCTACTTACATTATAGAGGGCGCAAATGCAATAGGACGTATAAATAGGTGAAAGATGGGTAACAAACGCCGATTGCGCGCCGCATTATGACCGGACTTCCTACAACCTCGGCGCTGTCGATGCGTTATAATCTATAGCAACCTACTCAAGGAGGAGTAAACACTATGGCTGTGCGAGAATCACTGGGTAAGGATACTATTCTGGTACGGCGCGCCAGGACGCATGCCGGCACGGTAATAGTGGATGCGAGGGCAGAAGGCCGCCTACTTAATCGTGTGCTACTTATTGCCCTCGGTCTTGGCGGCTGCGTTGATATCTTCTTCTACAATAAGGACACCGGCATCTCGGTGCTTGTGTTCGTGACGCTGGTCGTAGCGGCACTCGTAATTCTGGCTCTTACGGAGCGCGTTCGTGTGGCATGGCGCAACGGTTGGCTGGCTCTTCCACTATTCTTTTTCGCAGGCATGGCGGCAGTGCGCGCCAATACCGAGCTAACGCTGGCCAATATCAGCCTGACCGCCTTCTTGCTGCTGCTGTTCATCTACTTCTTCACAGGGGGTCGCGTGGAGAGCCTGGGCCTGCTGGGGTACCCGTTGACGGCGGCCCGAATGCTGAAGGAGACTATATGGCGGCCCACTCCTATTGCCGCTAAGACCCTGAAGCAAATGGCCGCCAATCCGAACCAGAACAAGCGCATCGCAGAAATTGTGCGGGGTGTGCTGATTGCACTGCCCATCCTCGCGCTGTTCACGCTACTTCTGTCGTCGGCCGACAGCGTGTTTCAGGGCATGGTAGGGGATCTGTTCCAATTCCGCTTCATGAGCGGCGCGCCCGAGGCCGCGTTGCGCGTCTTTATCATCCTGCTCTCGGCTTGGGCTATTGCGGGCGCTCTCCTGCACACACTGCGCAAGCAGCCTGCCGTAGCCACGCCGCAGACGAATAGCGGCCCCTCTACAGTGCCGCTGACACGGCGCGGCATCTCATATGTTGAAGGCGCGCTCGTGCTGCTGCTTGTGAACGCGCTCTTTGCGGTGTTCGCGTGGATACAGTTCACAGTTTTGTTCAGTGGTGAGGCCGCCCGCACGATGGGCTTCGAGGACTTCCGCGAGTATGTGCGCCGGGGGTTCGGCGAGCTGCTGTTGGTCGCCCTGCTGACGATGGCCCTGATAATTGGGCTGCGCCGAGTCATGCGCCGAGCAACCGAGGGCCAGCAACGCAAACTCAATCTTCTCAATACCGCTATGATCGCGTTAGCGATGGTGTTGCTGGTGTCGGCGTTCATGCGCATGGTCGTCTGGGAGAACATAGCTTTCTACATCAACACCGCGACGCGCCTTTATGTACGCACCTTCATTGTCTGCCTGGGCGCGCTCTTTATGTGGCTCTTCATCACCACATGGCTGCGGCGTGACCGGTTTGCGATCGGTGCGTTCGTCGCAGTTATCGCGTTTCTGGTCAGCGTCAATCTAATTAATCCCGACGCTGACGTTGCGGCCTATAACCTGCGCCGCAACGATGAGCTTTCGGTTCGCTTCGTTTACTTGCTCTCGGACGACGCAGTTCCCGCGCTGATCTCGGGCCTCGACACCACAACAGGCTCTGTTCATGCGCAACTGGTGACCGAGCTAGTGCAGCGCTTGTATACTATGGAACATGATGCCCGATGGCGGGTCTGGCAGTCCTTCAACGTGTCACGCTGGGATGCCTACGATGCCCTGGTTCAGGCGCGCTCGGCGGGGAAGTTCGCGCTGAATAGACCCCGGTCAGATGTTAGCTATGTGGAGGAGGACGTGCCCTCTGAGAGGCGATAATGGACGACAGGCTGGACCTATGGTCTGGATGCGCGGTGTTTGTGTCCGTAGTAGCCATATTCGTTTGGTTGGTGTCAACTACACTTGAGACAGGTGATACGTGGGTTCCATGGGCCGCTGCCGGAGTGATTATATTAGCCATGGGGAGTGTCGGGGTTCGAGCGTGGGTAAAAGCCAAAGATGTCGTCTGGACCGGAGAATTGCGAGCGGGGCAAAGACGCCGCGCGTATCAGATGATACGTGAAACGATACCTATCTTTCTACTGGCTCTAGGCCTTTTGGTTTATGGTGCTAAACAGGGTGTCGAGCGCTGGCGTGCTGCCGCCATGGGTGATCGCGATCCTGACTATAGGACTGCTCGTGGTGTGGTTCTGGCTAACGCGTGTCGTTCGCCGAGGCGGCGCGTGAAAATCTCGTGCACCTTGACGCAACTAGCCCGCCTTGCTAGACTATCGTTTACACTCTACTCTTGAAGGAGTCCCATGATCCACAAACGTGCCTCGATCCTGGCAACCCTGTTTCTGCTGCTCACCGCGCTGTCCCCGCAATCCGCACACCGCACGAGCGCCAACATTCTGCCTGTGCACATGGTTGCCCAACGCTTTCAGGGTTATTACAACCAGTACGACGGTCCGCGCGTGCTGGGCAACCCCGTCACCGACTCGCTCTATGTATATTCGTATCCCGCTCAGTACTTTGAAAAGGGACGCATCGAAGATCACCGGGGCGAGAGCCCCAACCCGGATTGGGCATTCGCCTACGGTTTGCTCACGGCCGACTTGATGGAGTCGGCACCCGACATGGCGGTCAGCGCCACAAACCTCACGTACGCCGACCTTGACACCGCCCACGACCCCGGCCTCCGCCAGGCGGCGCCCACGGGCTTCACTCAAGGGACAACCCCGGCAGACGGAGGAGCGTTCGTCCCATATGATCCCTATCTGGCTAGCGCGCCGGGCTACGTGGTCCCCGCCATCTTCTGGGACTACATCAACCGCGCCGACCTCTTCCCAGGCGGCTGGTTCCACGACGTCGGGCTGCCCATGACGGGGGCGCTAGATGCCAACGTGCAGAAGAACGGCCAGACACGCAACATTACTATCCAGGCGTTCGAGCGCGCGGTGCTCTCCTACGATCCGCAGAACCCGGCTGATTTTCAGGTGGAGCGCGGGAACATCGGAGCAGACGCAGCCACTACTATCGGGAGCAACACCCAGGTAGAGAAAGACGCTGCTATCCAGATCCCCGCCCCCAACGCAACAGTCACGCTGCCTCTGCACATCCTGGCGCGCTTCCACACTCCCGACACGCAGATAGAGGCCGAGTTGCTCTGGGGCGACGGCACCATCCTTACCAACACCCTCCCTGTGCTGCGCGAAGACGGGGATGCGATAGTGGTGGATAGCATGAATTGGCTCATCGAGAGCGAGCCGCCTCACCCGTCAACCCAGCAGGCTAGGCTCAC
Source organism: Chloroflexia bacterium (assembly GCA_038203825.1). Classification (GTDB taxonomy): domain Bacteria; phylum Chloroflexota; class Chloroflexia; order QHBQ01; family JADMIH01; genus JADMIH01. The sequence continues at coordinate 21,614 of JBBRDO010000027.1, forward strand.
GCTCAGGCACCTTACGGGCGAGGTCATCGCCCAGCAGGACCTGAGAGTGCTACGTTTCGATAGCCCCGACACGCTGCAGGTGCAACTTTACTTCCTCGACGACCAGGGCGGTGTTCACGCAACAACACGCGCTATCCCACGCACCCTGGCAGTGGGGTCGGCAGCCGTGCAAGAGCTTCTGTGGGGCGTAGACCCCTCGTCGCTCGCGGGGTTCACGACGGCACTGCCTACTCCCGAAGAAGTGTTGAATCGCAATCCGCACAACCCGGCATGGGGGCCGCGCGTCACCCTGCGCAGCCTGATCATAGACAACGGCGTAGCTACGGCCGATTTCTCTGAGGAGATAAATGCCTATGGTGGCGGCTCGGCACGTGTCGAGGGGATATACGAGCAGGTGATCTCCACGCTCAAGCAGTTTACTGCTGTGACCGATGTGAAAATAACCGTGGAAGGGCAGTCGGCAGCAGTGCTGCAGCCGTGATCGAGACAGAAAAGCCGTAATAACGACTGACCAGAACGAGAGATAAATGCTGATAGTGCCTCTAAAAAGCCGCGAGGTATTTACTGCCGGAGACGGAACCCACCTGCGCGAGATACTGGGGCCAACGTTGGCCCCCGGTATGCGCTACAGCATTGCCCACGCGTGGGTGGACCCCGGCGAAGCCTCGCAACTGCACCTGCTGCTCTCGTCCGAGGTATACTATATACTGTCGGGCGCGGGCCTGATGCACGTGGCGGGCGAGGAAGCTGAGGTGTCGGCGGGCGACACCATCTATGTGCCGCCGGGAGCGCACCAGTACATCAGGAACACGGGCGATATGCCGCTGGTGTTCCTTTGCATGGTGGACCCTGCCTGGCGCGCCGAGGACGAACAGGTCATTTCGCCGTAGATAGAGAGCAGGATGCTGCCTGGAAGGGGGTTAACAGCCCTTATGTCCAACCATTTATCGCTATCCAGGATCGGCCCAGTGGCCGCCGGAGGCGCACTGTTGGCGGGTTTGATTGCCTATACGGCGTGGCTGCGCTCGCTGAGGAAAGCGCTCAACGTTCACAGCCATGTGGTGCAGACGCCGTACGGCCCGATAGAGTACGCCGATGAGGGAAGCGGGCCGGTCATTCTGATCACGCACGGTATCCTCGGCGGCTGGGACCAGGGCATGCTCGTAACCCACCTTGCAGACCCATCGCAGCGTCCCTTTCGCATAATCTCGGTGTCGCGGTGGGGCTACCTGCGTACCCCGATCCCGCGTGACCCCGCCCTGCGCACTGCCGAGGCCCAGGCCGACTCTTATGAGGCCCTGCTCGATACGCTTGGTATTGAGCGAGTGGCCATGGTCGGTATCTCGGGCGGCGGCCCTTCCGCGATACAGTTCGCCCTGCGTCATCCTGAGAGGTGCTGGGCCCTGGTGTCAATTGCGGGCGTCACGCGGCCCATTATCACCAACTTCAGCCGCACTGAACGCATCCTTCTGCCGATCGTGAACAACGACCTGGGGCTGTTGCTGATACGAACCTTCGCCGAGCGCAGGATACTGAGTTTCTACGGCGCGACCCCCGAAATAGTGGCGCAGTACGAGAGCCAGCCCGAGAAGCTGACGGTGCTTAAGGCGGTCTACTTCCCCCACCCACTACAGATGAGGAGGGCAGGCTTCGCGCTAGACCTGGCGAGCTTCCCTCTGATCCCGCACTATCCGTTGGAGCGTATAGCGATTCCTACATTAGCTGTCCACGGCACAGCGGACGGAACTGTGCCCATCGCGCACTCGCAATTACTGGTGGATAAGGTGCCGGGTGCGCAACTCCTGAGCATTCCGGGCGCGGGACACCTCGCCATCGCCACCCACAGCGAGATCGCGGTTAGGGGCGTGCTTGACTTTCTGCAAGCCCACGCGCCGGTCGCAACGGCTAAGTGAGTGCTGTCCTAAGCCGGAATGTTGATAACGAGCGTTGGAGAGCGCTAGACGCGGGTGGAGCAAGTAGTCGGGCGCCGAACCGGCAATGAGGAGGACGAAACATGACCCCACAACCTGACGTTTCCGGCTTAGGCGAGACACCGGCAAGCTCGGAGACAAAGCAGACGCTGACAGATATGATCATGGGTTTCCGTATTTCGCAGATGATTTACGTCGCTGCTAAGCTCCAGATCCCTGATCTACTTAAGAACGGTCCGGAGACCATTGACGCACTGGCTCAGGCCACAGGCACGCATGCTCCTTCACTCTACAGGCTACTACGCGCCCTGGCCGGTGTCGGGGTATTTGCAGAAGACGAACCGGGCCGCTTTGCACTAACTCCTCTCGCCGAGTTTCTCCAGACCGGAGTTCCCGGCTCGCAGCGTCCCTCGGCACTCGTTTTTGGCGAGCCGGCACGATGGAGGTCATGGGGCGAGATGTTATACAGCGTAACTACAGGCGAACCCGCTTTCAGGCACATCTATGGAATGGATAACTGGGAGTATGTGGGCCGGGACCCTGAACTGAACGCTAACTTCAATGACTACATGACGGCCAACACGATTCCCCAAACAGTCGCCGTCGTTTCCTCGTACGATTTCTCGGGCATCGGCACTATGGTCGACGTGGGCGGTGGTCATGGGGCACTGATCTCAGCCATTCTACACGCCAACCCGCAGTTACGCGGCATCCTATGTGATGCACCACACGTGGTGGCGGGCGCCCAACCTGTGTTGGAGGCAGTGGGCGTCAAAGAGCGCTGCGAGATCGTACCCTGCGACTTCTTTTCGTCGGTACCTAGTGGTGGCGATGCTTACCTTCTCAAGTTGATCATCCATGACTGGGATGATGAGCAGGCTCTGGCAATTCTAAAGACTTGCCGCAGGGCTATGTCAAAGAATAGCAGGCTCCTATTGATCGAAAATGTCATTCCGCTCGGCAACGATCCTCACCCTGGAAAGATGACTGACCTTCACATGTTAATCGTGTATGGAGGGCGAGAGCGCACCGAGGCAGAGTTCAGAACGCTGCTGGATGAGGCGGGGTTCAAACTGACAAAGATCGTGCCAACACACGCCCAGCTCAGTATCATCGAGGGAGTGCCGGAATAGCAATTCGGCACTCCCAGTCCACATGTTCTTCGTGATCCTGCGCCTGGCACCCTCTATGGTGTATTACACTGCGGGAAGAAGGTGTTGCCTACGATCTTGGAGGTCTGGCCGCGGCTCACGAGGTTGGCGGGCCTGAAGTAGGGCAGGTTGGCGGGACCGCAAGGTTCGCCGGGGCCGCCGCATGGATAGCCGCTCATCACCGACCTCGATGCTAATCTTTCGATGAAGTCGTAGAAGGTGCTGCCTGGAATGACATCCTCGAAGGTCTCGCCGGTGGGAGGATCATTGAAGCCTGCGGCATTGGACACGATCTTGGCAAGCTGGCCGCGGGAGGCATTGCTGTTCGGCCTGAAATAGGGCCTGTTCTGAGGGCCGCAAGGCTCACCTACGCCGCCACACGGGTAGCCCGACATGATGTTTCGGCTTGCAAGCCTTTCGATGAAGTCGTAGAAGGTGCTGCCTGCTAGTACATCCTCGAAGGTCTGGCCGGTGGGAGGATCACTGAACCCGGCAGAGTTAGACACGATCTTGGCGATCTGGCCTCGCGTAACGTTGTTGTTTGGCCTGAAGTAGGGGTTGTTGTTGGGGTCGCAAGGCTCGCCGGGGCCACCACACGGATAGCCGTTGATGATCCCTCTGCAAGCCAGACAGCGCACAAAGGTGTAATAGGTGCTACCCGAGGGCACATCCTCGAACTGCAGGCCGCACGCGGTCGGGGTAGCCGTTGGCGTGCCCGGTGTGGTAGTGGTAGTGGCCGTTGTGGTGGCGGAGGTGCCCGTTACGGGGATACTTGTGCTCGTCTCCGTTGCGCTGGCCGAGGCTATGGCGGTGGAGGTTGCGGTTGAGGTGACCTGATTGGTCGGGGTAAATGTGGGTGTGGTTGTTGGCTCGCAAGGCACGATAGTGAGATGTTCAGCAAGGGTCTGGCTCGGGCCGCCGCTGGCCTGAGTGCCTACCGCCCACAGGTTGATGGACGATCCGGGCTGTCCGGCCACGGCGAGGAGTGCGTTGGAAGACGTGCCGGGATTGTCGGAGAAGACCTGCGTCCAGGCAGTGCCATCCCAGTGCAACGCGAGGGTTTGCGCAGGGCCACCCGTGTCGTCGTAGCCGCCGACTGCATAGGCATCGTTGGCGCTTACGGATACGACGCCGCCCAGCAGATTATCGCCCGTCCCTGGGCTGGGAGATGCCACGGTGGACCAGGCCGATCCATTCCAGGTTATTATCGCCGTCTGGTAAGTGGTGGTCTGGCAGCCGCCCACCGCCCACAGGTTGCTGCCCGAAGCTATGCCGACTGCTGCCAGCACGCAGCCCGATGTGGTGGGGGTTGTGGTTGGGTTCCATGACGAGCCGTTCCACTTGATCGCGTACATTCGCAGCGTGAGGGATATATCGGCTTGCACCCCTACGGCCCACACTTCGCTCGACGACACTACCACCACGCCCCGCAGGCCTGCCACGCTCAGGAATGGAGTCGGGCTGGCCACCTGGCCCCACTGATGGCCGTCCCAGCGCAGGGTGAGAGTCTGGTAGAGATTGGTGGTGTTCGCTGTGTAGCCCACAGCCCACCCATCGGTGGGTGACACCATGGCGACGCCGTAGAGGTAATTCTCGGCTGCGCCGGGACTGTCGCTGGTGGCCTGCGTCCAACTCGTGCCGTCATAGTGGATGGTCAGAGTCTGGGGCGCGCTGCCGGTGGTCTGCCTGTAGAAGCCCACAGCCCAGATGTCATTGGCGGATATGGCAGTCACAGCCTCTAGATAGCTACCACCCGTGCCGGGGTTCGGCCCCGACACGATGGACCACACTGAGCCGTTGTAGTGCTCAATCAGCGTGTTGCCCAAGCCGTTAGTGTCGGTGTAGAAGCCCACAGCCCACACATCGGTCGACGAGTAGACGGCTACCCCAGCCAGGGCATTGTCGGTTGTACCCACATTGGGGGTAGTGTCCGCCAGCCACCACGGGCCGCAAGTGGGGGTCACCAGTGGGGCGACCGGGGCCTGAGCCAGCGCAGGCGCAGACCCGATCCAGCCGATCAGCAGGATGGCGAAGAGGGAGCCCAACAAAAGCAATCCAAAAGCGATTATGGAGCGGTGTATAGAGCGCATGAAGGTTTCTCCTAAGTAACAGGGTTGATAGCAAGAATAGCTGTACTATACGTACCATAACAGGGGCAGCCACGTCAACGAAATGACGATGGGCGACGCCTGTTGGTCCTCCGACACCTGTCGACTGCTTACTCGGCGTCGCCGGACCATAGTCTACGCATCTCCTCAGAGGTTGCGAGCAGTTCCGTGAGTGTGCCCTGTGCTTCTATGTGGCCGTCCTTCAGGACGATTATGTTGTCGGCTCGCTGCAACGCGGCTCGCCTGTGGGACACCACCAGACAGGTGACCTTGCGGTCGGAAGCCCCGTTCCCGTGATCCTCGTCTGCGGCTGAGAAGAGCCGGTCCCACAGTAGCTTCTCGGTCTCCACATCGAGGGCACTCGACAGGTCATCGAAGACGAGCAGCTCGGGCTCGCGCACGAACATACGGGCAGCAGCGGACCTCTGTATCTGGCCGCCCGAAAGTCGCACGCCTTTGGGCCCCACCAGCGTATCGAGGCCATCATCCATGCCCGCGATATCAGTATCGAGCACAGCCTGCTGTAGCGCACGCTGCAGGGGTTTGCCGTCAGCGCCATTGCCGACCACCGACTCGGGGAGGCCCATCAGGATGTTGGCGCGCAGGGTCTCGCTGAATAGGCGCGGCACCTGCGGCGTGTAAGCCGCCCTGGGTGGGACAAACCACAAGGCGCTGTCGTCTATGACGACGCCGTTCCACCCCACTACGCCCTTATCGCGGCGCAAGAGGCCCATCAGCACTCCCAGGAGAGTACTCTTGCCCGACCCAACCCTGCCGGTGACCACAGTGAACGACCCACGCCTAACGGTGAAGCTGACATCGTCAATGCCGCGCACGCTGCCGGAATAGTGATAGGTCAGCCCGGACACTTCCAGGGTGTCGAGCAGATCGCTCTCGGTCTTGGGGTAGTAGGGTACCTCGGGGAGCTCACCGTGCAGGTACATCCGCTCGCGCGCCACCAGGGTATTTCTAGGTGAGCCTTCCACCATCGCCTGCATCCTGCCGACCGATACGGTGATCTGCTTGTAGCGCGCCAGCTGGCGACCGATCCACTGGGGCGCGGATGCCACGCCACCCACATAGGTAACGAACAGGGCGAAGCTGCCCACGCTGAACGTGCCGTGGCGTATGCCGTCGGCGGCGAGCAGCAGTATGAGGCCCGTTGCCATGTTGGCCGTGTTGGAGTTGAACGACTCGATCAGGCGCGTCAACAGGCTGTCGATCAGCGCCACGCGCCGCCTGGTATCGTTCAGAACGCTGAAGTGGGCAATGGTGGAGCGCTCGGCTGCGGCCACCTTCACCGCCTGCACGCCGCCGAAAAGCTCGCCAATGAAGCCCGCCACTTTGGAGGTCGCCGCGCGGGTGAGCCTGCGGTAGTGCTTGAGTTTGCTGGAGAGCATGTTGGTCGCCAGGATCACCAGCACGAGCGGCAAGACCGCCACCATGGTTATCGGCGCGTTGATGCTGAGCATGATCGCCATAGCGACCACGGCATAGAGAGCTTCACCTACCATGTCAAGCCAGCCGTCGAGGAACTCTATCGCCGACTCTACGTCATCGCGGAACGTGCTGACCGCCTCGCCTGATGAGCCGGGTAGCTTGCGAGCACCGGGCCCGCCGACGAGCCAGCCAAACATGTTGCGCATGAGAAGCGCGCTCAGGGTCAGCCAGAGGTCGGACAACCACCATAGACCGAGGTAGAGCACGGCGGCACGAGCCACCTGTGCCCCGACGAGCAGGGCAAGCAGCGTCCAGGCGTTGAGCCCCACGCTTTGTTGGCCTGAGAGGGAGTCGAAGAGCGCGCCGATCAGCAAGCCGCCGAGAAGGGGCACGGCGTAGAAGAGCGCCCACACGAAGAAGTTGAGCAGGTACAGGCCGGGCCTGTTGACCATCACCAGCCAGATGGCCCTGCCTGTGCTCATGTCGGTGGGCTTTCTGGGGAGAGGACGCGGATCGTCTTCGTCGCGGTCTTCGCCCCCGAGGCCTCGCTCCAGGCTCTCCAGTATTGAGCTACTTGTAGTGTTTATCATTCCTTTGTTCCTGTGTGGACTGACGAGTCGTAGATCGTAAGTCGCTGATCGTTAGTCGTACGTTACACACCGTCACTTATCACTTATCACTTATCACTTATCACTTCCAGTCACTGGTCACCGGCCACTGGTCGTCCGTCGTCGGCTCAGACAAGCGCTTCCTCCAGGCCTACCTGCAGTAGATGGGCGAAGCGAGAGTGCGGGTCGGCTACTAGCTGCATGCGATCCGCGTGTTCTATGATCTCGCCGTCTTCGAGGATCATGATCTCATCGGCGCGGCTGACTGTGTTTAGCCTGTGCGCGATAATGATCGCGGTACGCCCCTTCAGGAGCCTGTCCACTGCGCGCTCGATCAGACCTTCGGTGGCAGGATCGAGGCGCGATGAGGCTTCGTCGAGTATTACCAGGCCGGGGTTTTTGAGGAAGACGCGGGCGAACGCCAGCAGTTGCGCCTGCCCCGCCGATAAGCCCGATTTGTGTGACCCAAGCTCCGTATCAAGCCCATCGGGCAAGCTCGCGTACCAGCTATATAGCCCCAGGTCGCGCAATACCTGCAATATCTGATCGTCGGGTACATCATGGTCGAACAGGGTGAGATTATCGCGCACCGTGGCCGCGAACATCTGCACCTCCTGCGTCACCATGCCGATATTCGTGCGCAGCTCTTCCAGTGCAGCCAGCTTGATGTCCTGCCCGCCAAGCCTGATAACGCCCTCCACAGGGTCGTACAGCCTGAACAGCAGACGTGTGATGGTGGTCTTGCCGCTGCCCGTTCTGCCCAGCAAGCCCAGCACGCGCCCAGGTGCAAGCTCGAAGCTTATGTCATGAAGCACCAGCTCTTCGTCGCCGTAGCCGAACGACACGCCGTCAAACTCCACGGAAGGCGCGCCCGGTGGGAAGTTGGCGCCCGGACCGTCCTTGATCTCGATTGGAGTGTCGAACAACGTTTGCACACGGCCAACCCCCGCGCCCGCTTTCTGCAACTCGCGCAGTTCCTGCGTGATCTCGTCCATCGGGTTCCTAAGCATCTCCAGGTACTGGTACAGGAGGTACATCGTGCCGAGAGTGAGCGCGCCCGCCTGGTAGAGGGCAATGCCACTGCCAAGCATCACGAGCATGCCGAAACCGAACAGCGAGATCATTACGCCCCACATCTTGCCTTCGGCCTGCCAGGCCTTGCGACCCAGCCTGTACCACTGGGTTGCCACTACGAAGAAGCCGCGCAGGACGTGCGCGCCCGCACCGTTGGCCCGTATGTCGGGGAGGCCCGCCAGGCGCTCCTCGATAAAGCCGAATAGCTCGGCGCTGGCCTGACGCTCGTTGGACATGACGCCCACCGCGAAGTTGCGGATGCCGTTCATGACAATGGTGGTCACCAGCAGGAACGCGGCAGCAGCCAGCGCCAGCCGCCAATCCTGGAACAGCAGTACAACGACCACGCCCAGCATGAGCAGCATATTGCCCAGCACGGTGATCACGAACTGAGAGAAGAACCGCGACAGCGCGGTAACGTCACCGTCAATGCGCTCGATCATCTCGCCGGGCGTGTGCGTTTTGTGGAAGGGCATATCGAGTTTGAGGCAGTGGAGGGCGAGGTTCACGCGCAGACCGTTGGTAGCGGTCCAGCCCACGTTTTCGCCCACGTAGGTAGCGGCCACGGAGAGCAATTGCGTCAAGAGCGCGATGCCCAGGAAGGAGCCGGCAGCCCACAGCAGTTGCTCGAGGGCAGCACCGGAAGCGGCGGCATCAATGAAGTGCTGCACGATAAGCGGGTTCGCCAACTGCAAGCCCAGGCCGGTCAGCAAAAGCACCGCCAGCAGAGCCACGCGCAGCGACTGCGGCTTCAAGTATTGGGCCAGGAGCGCTACATATTGTCCAATAGGTATAGACATCGTTTCCCCTTTAGATAGCTAAAACAGGGTGATTAAGAGTTTGTACCGCTCTTGATGAGGCTGTATGCCAGCCCGGTCACCCCGACCAGGTTATTGGGCCAGTACTCTTCCGGACGCGGCTTGCTAACCCCCGGAGCGCCGAGTCTCGGCCTGCAATCACTGAGTACCTGCTGCCACTGGGCCGGCACCTGCTCGCGCCCGTAGACAGCGCCCAGCAGCGCACCGGCGATGGCGGCATTGGTGTCAGTGTCGCCGCCGCCGAGCACGGTGCGGACCACGCCCTCTTCTAAGCTCGGAGCATGCAACACCATGTAGAAGGCGTTCTGCAAAGCTACTATTACATGTCCAACATGATCGAGGTAGTCGGGCGCTTCGGTCGATGCTCGCCTTAGCGCGGCGGATACGGTTGGGCTGCTGCCATGCTTCTCATTCCACAGACAGGCCACCTGGTACGCGCCTTTGCCGTCGAGACCTTCCCTTATGACCGCGGCGAGGGCAGCTATAAACGCGCTCGATGCGTCCTCGCATACGGGGTTAGAGTGCGTGAGGCGGGTGTCGGCCCGCACATACTCATCAAGCTGCTCAGGTGGCAGCGCGTAGCCCCACACTGCCAGCGGGCTCTGCCGCATCAATGCGCCGTTGGCCTCGCTGTGCCGGTTGCCCTGCGACATGGCTGCCTGTGAAAGGCTCTTGCCCTGTTTGCGAGCGTAGACGGCAGCCTGTAAGGCTTGCCCGACGGTGTTGCCCACGTCGAAAGGGCCGCTTTCCAGCCAACCGGCGTAAGCGCTCGCAACCAGTTCCGGATCCCAGCCGTGCTGAACAAGAGTGTGGGCGAGCGCCAACGCCATCTCCGAGTCGTCAGTGGGCTGGCCGGCAATCGTCCCGAACACGGGACTGCCGCTTATAGTATGCAGGCCACTCGGGAACGTCCGTATGTGCTCGACCGATTGGAACTCGACCATGCTGCCGAGCGCATCGCCCGCACACTGGCCAAGCAGACACCCCTCTGCTCTTGACAGAACCGCCGCTTGTTCGGCGTCTAACTCTGTATCTATAAGCATAACACCCTCCAATCGACACTTTCAAGGCAACAAAAAACCGCGAGCCAACCCACACAAGGGAGCGCCCACGGCCACAAAACGTCTCAAGATGCTACTGACTCACCGAAAAACGGGCAGACTCCTCCCTTGTACTCCACCGCGGAAGCCACCGAGGTTGCGAGTCCTGAGAACTATCATCGAGCCAGAGTCTCCTTCATTAAGTACCGAGAAACAAACTATATGTGCCCGCACAGTATATCAGGGTCGGATAAACGGAGTCAACCCGCCTTAAGACCGATCTTTCCGAACAATGGCGACCGAAGGCACGACCACAGATGAACACTATCAATTTACGTCAGATCCTCGTTCAGCACGAGTATGTTCTCCAGTGCGGACTGAATGTCCTGCTTAGTGGCGTCGCTTTCGGGCGATATGTTGAGCCACACGCTCAGGCAAGGCGGGCGGTCGCCGAACATGGTCTGCAACGCCTTCACCATCTCCCAGCGCTCTTCTTCTTTGTAGGCCAGCAGATTCTCGATCTCGTCGAGCCACACCCACACGCGCCTGTAGTCGTCCAGCACGCCCACGGGCGCGAGGCCGATGAAGCACTTGACGGCGGTCCGCAGCACCTCGTATCTGTCCTCGAGGCCGAGGTTGCGCGGTAAGTTGAGGCGGCGCAACTCGTGTGGGGTGCACTCATCCAGCAGATAGGCACGCAGCAGCCCGATCTCGTCCCTGTCCATACGCGAGCTTGCTTCCCATAGCAGGTGGAGCAGGTCGGTCATGAACTCGCTCTCGTCCTCGGGGATGCGCGCCAGGATTTCCCTGTAGCGCCCCGGCTCGGTGATCGCCAGTTGCGACACCGCCTTATTGATGCTGCCCAGCAGGGTGCCCATGCCGATGCTCTCCAGGAGCCTCCCGCTGAGCGTGGCCGCCGGGCGATAGGACCAGGGTAGGCGCGCGGCCTTGATTACTATGTTGCTCACCGATTTCCTGTTGCGCCCCTTACTGCGCCTCTGTCCCCACGCGGCTCGCAAGGCGGCCTGCACCTCGCGTGCTTCCTCTCTCCCCAGCCTGCTTGCTATCAGCATAAACCTGTCGGAATAAATAGAGTCGTCCACTATGCGCAAATACTTATCGGCCACCAGGAGCGGCAGGTCTACTATGGGCTGTACGTCGTTTGGGACCTCGAGGACAGTTTCGGGTAGAGGCTGTTCGACAAGGGGCGCAGCGTTCTTTTGTGCGCCGGCCGATGTGCGCCGTCGCCGGGCCTTACCACTCAGCCACGCCTGCAACAACTCGGCTCCTGCGAGGCCCGCCACGCCCTCGTTACCCCATACAGTCTCGATCTCGCGCAATCTGTCGCAGTTTCTCAGGGCATGCTCATGCTGGGGGTTGGGCAGGACCAGCGCCGAAGCATAGCCGCGGGTTTTGACTACCCTGTCGAGGTTGTGTCCCACGAAGTCGGCCCACCAACCCGGGTTCTCGGCTCTCGAAAAGGGGATGGGCAGGGTCAGACCGCTGGGATCCAGCAAGTCCACAAGCCCGTAAGCATCGGATACGGCAAATAGATCGAGGTTGGGAGGCCAATCGCCACGTTCGTGGACGGCCCTCATAGCGCCGAGAGGCCCGCTGCCCGCTCGCCCCAGCTCGGGCGGCGACCCGGCCGCCTCCATGCCGCTTTCTGATGAGACTACCAGTAGTTTTCGCGCCTGCTTCCTTGCCATTTGATCGCCCTCTTTTCAGTTGAATAACCAGTTCAGGCACCAAATCCCTCGCGCCTGTAATACACTTGCTCGGCGGGCACTGAGACGATTTCGCGCTCGGGGTAGCGCAGCGCCGTCAACTTGCCGCCAAATACGCAGCCTGTGTCTATGTTAATTGTATTATGCACCCATCCGGGCTCGGCTACGGGGGTATGCCCATAGACTACCATTGCGTCGCCATGATAATCGGCGGCCCAGTCGCGGCGGACAGGCAGGCCAAGCGCGTCCATTTCGCCCGTCGTATCGCCGTAGAGGGTAAAAGCCTGAATCTTGTCGTCGCCCCGCCCTATCATATCCTCTTTGATGCCCGCGTGCGCGACCACGAGCCTGCCCTCGTCCAGCACATAGTAGCTTACCAGCCCATGCAGGAAATCACGCACCTGATCAACAAACTCAGGAGGCTCGGCACTCAGTTCGGCCAGTGTAGTCTCAAGGCCGTTGCCCACTCTTATCTTGCGTCCTGCCAGCTTCCGCGCCAGTTTATCGTCGTGGTTGCCCTTGAGGCAAATGGCTTGCCCCGCCGCCACCATACCCATCACCAGCCGCAACACTTCTGCACTGCTCGGTCCGCGGTCGGTCAGATCGCCCAGGAAGACTGCTTTCCGCGTGTTGCCTGCACCATTGTAACCCAAAGTAGACGCCGTGTAACCCTCAAGGTCGCGCCAGCCGAGTTTGGACAATAGCGCGAGCAATTCGGGATAGCACCCGTGCACGTCACCAATGACATCGAAAGGCCCGGCCTCCGACCCTAAGGAAAGCTCTTTGAAGTTGGGGTCCATTACTACTCCATGCGTGATGACGATGGCACATGATGTGCTGTGTAATATACAACCAAGCTACGGCTTGAAAGGAGCACCGAATGAAAAGTCAAGGCAAAACGCGAATAGTCAAGAACAATGCCGCCCAGAATGACGAGAAGTGCCCGAACTGTGGGATGGCAAGAGAGGACTGGCGCGGCAACAACGGCCAGGGCTTCCAGTTGGGCAACAAGACCTATTGCTGCCAGGGCTGTGCCACCAACACCGGCTGCACCTGTCTATAAACTACCGGTACGCCAAACCCCGGGACAAGAGGACCTCTGCATAACGCGGCGGTCCTCCTCTTCGTGTATGTGGGGTTTACAGAAAACCTCTAAAGCCACGCATTGCTGAATAACTACTCCGCATTGGCTGTGGTCAGACGCGCTAAAGGTTGATAAGAGGTTTGTTCTGTGCAATAATGTGGTAGTTGCGTAAAACCTTTTTGTACAGGATATACCCTACCCATAAACAAGCCACACAGATGGGTAATATGCTTGAGGAATGTCGCTGGCTGTACAACTACCTGCTTGCACAACGCAAGGATGCTTACGAGCAGACGAAAGAAACGCTTTCCCTGTATGACCAGCACGCCCTCCTTCCCGCCCTCAAGAAGGACCGCCCCTCTCTCAGTACGGTTCATAGTCAGGTCTTGCAGAATGTCGCGGTCAGAATAGACCTTGCTTTCAAGGCATTTTTCCGTAGAATACGGAAGTCTTATGAGGGCAAGGGTGAGAAACCAGGCTACCCACGCTTTAGGGGCTACGGCAGATACGATAGTTTGTGCTACCCGCAGGCTCCCAGTGGTTGCAACCTTGTCGGTAACAGCCTTCACCTGTCCAAAGTTGGGCCTGTACAGGTAGTGCTTCATCGCCCATTGGAAGGTACCCCCAAGACTGTATGTATCAGGCGTTCCTCTACGGGTAAGTGGTATGCTACCTTCTCCTGTGAGTGGAAGCCTGCTGCTTTGCCTGTGTCCTCGGAGCAGGTCGGTATAGACGTTGGCCTCAAAACGTTTGCTACTCTCTCTTCGGGTGAGGAGATTGAGAACCCACGCTTCTTTCGCACTGAGGAAAAGGCCCTGGCAAAAGTCCAACGCCTTCTCTCTAAACAGGAGAAGGGTACGCCCTCCCGTGCTAAGCGCCGGAAAGTAGTGGCCCGTGTGCATGAGCGCGTGGGTTGGCGTAGGAACGATTTCTCGCACCAACATTCCCGTAGGATAGTCAACCGCTTCGGGTTTATTGCACTTGAGGATTTGGAAGTCAACAGGATGCTGCATAATCAGTGTCTTGGTAAGTCCATCTCGGACGCGGCATGGGCGGGGTTCCGGCAATTGCTTGAGGTGAAGGCAGAATGGGCCGCCCGCAAGGTCGTTGCTATCAACCCCGCTTATACCAGCCAGACGTGTCATGCTTGTGGGCATCGCCTTAGTTCTGGGCAACGGTTGGGTCTCTCGGACAGGATATTCGATTGTCCTTGTTGTGGTTTGCATATTGATAGGGACCTAAACGCTTCTCTGAACATTCTTGCGTTGGGGATACAACGCATGAGTAACCAATCTCTAGAAGCCGTCGCCCTTTAGGGCGTGCGGAGTATTCACCAGCGATCCCAGTGTGCATACTCGCCCTGCGGCTTGCGCCCACGCTTCAGGGACGGCGACTTCTTGTCGGGCGCACCATATCCGATAGGGATGACACCCATAGGTGTTACCTCGGCGGGAATGCCGAGCAGGGCTCGCAGCGCGTCGAGGTCGTGCACCCCGGCAAATCCTGCCGCGAGGCCCTCGTCCACTACGGCCAGCAGTAGTGTCTGAACTGCAGCGCCTATATCCATGAACCAGTAGGGAACAGGCCACACTATCTCGACGCCGTCATCGCCGAGCTTGTCGGGCTCGTTGTAGCGCCTGTGATAGGCGGCCTCGCTCGTGCAGGGTATCACCTGTACGGGGGCTTGCGAGATCCACGGGTCCCAGCCCTCGCCGACGTAATACTTCTCACCGCACAACTCGGCTATCGCCTGCCTGGTATCGGGATCCGTGACCACGACGAACGATTGCCCTTGAGTAAAGCCCGCGCTGGGCGAGTGCCTGGCCAGGTCCAGTATCCTCTCCAGCGACTCCCTAGATACAGGCTGCGGCGTGAAGTGCCGTACTATCCTGCGCTTACGTACGACCTGTTCAAACTCCATGTTAGTCCCTTTCAAAAAGCAACGAATCGTCCAATCCCCTCCCTAATCGTGCGGAGTGAATTGTGTCTGGGTTCTTACCACCTCAACGCCTCCGACCGTAAAGACCACGTCAATCACTACAGTATACCCCGCGGTGGGGCGACCAATGCCGTTTGTGCAGCCCGCATAACCTGAGGCGTCCGTGTTAGCGGCACTGCATGGAGTATCCTTGCTCTTATAATGCCAGGTAGTATTCATCACGGCCCCGGATACACCCTGGCCATCCTTCATCAAACGACCCGTAACGCGCAGATTCTCATTATTTACTGGCGAGGAGTTGGAGACCGTAGCAGCGGCGCAATATTGCCCAGGCTGACCTGCGCATGTCAATGGTGGATTTCCCCCAGACGGCGGTTGAGGCTGTTGAGTTGGAGGTGGCACCGTGGGAGGTGCGCCGCCCGGATACTTAAGCTTGTAGCGGAAAGTGCCAAGTTGCGACAACAGTACCTGGTAAGCAACTGTCTGCTCCGGGTGCAGCTCAAACACTGCACGCTCGAAGTATTGCACGGTGTAAGGCTTGCCGTCGAGGTCGCTGACTTCAGTAAACACGTCGGAGATCGGCAGCCCTTGTTGAGCCAGCGCACCGTGCTGCTGCCAGTAGTCGAGGAATGTACCGCCGAGCCTCTTGCCCGTCTCAGCAAAGGCAATTGATCCCGCAGTGTTGTCGGGTTGTTGTCCGGATGCACCCGCGGGGTACTTTTGCTGGTATAAGAAGACACCCAAGAGCGACAATAGCACGTCGTTGGGTGCAGCATTCTCGGGATGCAACTCAAACACAGCGCGCTCGAAATACTGCACAGTGTAAGTCTTGCCATCCGTCTCGTTCTGTTCGTTTAGCGCCCCGCTAATGGGAAAGCCCTGCTGAGCCAGGCCACCGTGCAAGTTCCAATAGTCAAGGAACTTATCGCATATTGTCTGCCCTGTCTCCGTGAATGTTCTACAATTGGAACTCTGAGCCAATGCTATCGAGTGGACGCTAGTCCAGACCGACGCGCAAACCGTCACACAAGCAGCCAACAAAGTCAATATTCTCCTACCCATAGCAACCTCCCAGCATTAATAGAACCTGCTCACCTGAATCATGAGCAGGCGCAGATCAAGCGTACTTCTTGTAGACAACACTTGAGAAAGTCTTAACCTAAGTTTCTGACCTAGCTGTATTATACATATAAATGAGGAGCGCCGAATAGCTCCGGCGCTCCTGATGAACATAATGAGTTGGTCAGTAACCTGGTGATAAAGCTAGGGACCAACCACGGCATTATGCACGATCTTGGCTATCTGGCCTCTGGTGGCGGAGTTCCCCGGCCCGAAGGTGCCGTCCGGGTAACCATTGATGAGAGCATGGTGATAGGCTGTCTCTATGTAGTCGTAGAAAGTGGACCCTGGCTCTACATCAGGGAAGTGAGGACCTCCGCTGGTGTCTATGGTCCACCCCTCGGCATTCACCACTATCTTGCATATCTGCCCACGCGTTACGTCGTTGCTCCAGCGGAACGAGCCGTCCGCGTAGCCGTTGATAAGCCCAGCGTTGTAGGCAGTCTCTATGTAGTCGTAGAAAGGGTTGCCCACAAGCACATCGTTGAAGTGAGGCCCTCCTGTTATGTTGATGGGCATGCCTTCGGCCAGCACCACTATCTTGCTGAGTTGACCTCTGCTTGCGTTGTTGTAGGGATGGAAGGTGCCGTCTGGGTAGCCTGTTATGACGTTCGCACAGTAGAGGTAGCGCACAGGTTCGTAGAAGTAGTCGGTGGTGTGCACATCGGAGAAGTTGATCGTGCAGGGGGTGGAGGTGACTGCAGGCGTGGCTGGCGTGCCTACGGCTGTATCTGTTGCCGCAGCTGTAGGAGTGAGCGTACCTACATTTTGGGTAACAGTGGGGGTGTTTGTGGGCGTAGCACTGGGCACCGGCGTAAACGTGCCGCACACCTCCGATGGGACGTATCTCGCTACAATGGAGAAAGTTGTCGAGGGCACCATGTTATACCCAACCGTCCATGCCTCGCCGGACGGAAGCACTGATACGCTCTGGTAATAGGATCTCGGGCTGGGACTGGGGCTAGAGACAACGGTCCACGTCACACCATCCCAGCGCATGGTCAGGGTCCGATCGCTGAGGCCGTCCGGGGCATAGCTGCCCACGGCCCACACACTATCGGAGGCCAGGGCATCGACAGCAAACAGCCGGTTTCCTCCCGTGCCAATGTTTGGGCTGGGCACCACGCTCCACACACTTCCGTCCCAGTGCATGGTCAGCGTCTGAGACCATGTGTAGCCCACGACCCAGATGTCATTGGCGCTAATCCCGACCACCCCGTAGAGGGAGAAAGTGCCGCTGATCGTAGGGATAGGTGACATGCTCCAGGACGTACCGTCCCAGTGCGCCACTTCCGATTCCATAGTTGTACCTACCAGATAGGTGCCAACAGCCCACACGTCGTCGGGCGCAATGGCCGACACGCTTCTCAGGTAGAGGTTACTTTGCAGGCTCTGGCTGCTGATCAAAGCCCACGAAGTGCCGTTCCAGTGAAGTATCAGCGGGGTACCGCCCCCGTAGACAAGGCGATCGGTGGTGCCCACCGCCCACACATCGTCAGGGGCAAGCGCTGATACAGAGGACAGCCCCGCCCACCCGTTATTTCCACCATTGGGGCTCAGCACGTGGGTCCACTGTGCGCCATCCCAGTGCTCGGTCAGCGTCCCGCCAAGCGACCCGTAATTGTACGAGCCAACTATCCAAATATCGTTGGCTGACAATGCGGATACCGCTTCCAATATCTCCGAGAAGCCTGGCGGATCATCAGGAACTGCGCTCCACTGCGTGCCATCCCAGTGCTGGAGGATGCCCGACGATTGGCTCGTCGCACCAACGGCCCATACATCGTTGGAACTTACCGCGTCTACACCCGCCAGTTGGTCGGATCCCGTCCCCGACCAGGTCGGGCTGGGTGCGGCAACCCAGGAAGTGGGACACGTCTGCGTGGGCGTGGGCGTGAGAGTAATAGTGGGTGTGGGCGTAGGCGTTTCAGTCGCACATTCGTTGGTAATCACCGGAGTCCAGCGTATTACTCTGCCCTGAAGTTGCGCGGACACATTACACGTATAGGCTGTGTACCTGCCCAGCCCATCCTGCACACCAACCGCCGAGTAGTCGCCAAACATTATGCCGTAGTCGTACACAAAGTCGATCACATTCGTCGTCTCGTAGAGCCGCGCGCTGAAGTTCACAGTTTCATGGTTACTGCCGTACAGTATCCCCACCCATTGCACCGTGTATATGCGATAGGGTGCGCTCCCCGTGGTGGATTGGTAGATGCCACAGGGTATGCCGTAGTTCTGTACGCAAGGGCCGTCACCGCTGCCGCCCCAGTGCAGATCGAACTCGCTCCAGTATGGCAGTATGGAGGGACCCAGCTGCGCGAAGGGAAACGGACAACTGTGAGGCGAGTCATTGGAGGTTGTGAACTGCAGGTTGCCGAAGTTAAGGATATTGACACTGGTATAGGTCACCCCATAGAACGTGAATGGAAATGGCAGACTGGACGGCGCAGAGTTGTCCACGACTCTGGTCGACGTTGTCTCCATAACGTCCGGAGTAGCAGTAACCACGGGGAGATCGAATGTCGAAAGTGTGTAGGTATAAGCAATGCACGTGGTGGGGGTCGACGAAGCGCCCAGTTGAGATACGCCGTCCAAGCCACTTAGCGAGCCCGTCCGGGCGGATTCGCTGCCTTGCCTACCCTCGGGTAGAGATGACACACTCGTGCGTGGCGCTTCAGCCTTCGTGTTCCCCACTACGAGCACACCAAGCCCCAGCAGCGTAAGCAGGCAGGCAAACAGCGGTATAAGCTTCCTCATTCCATCACCCTCGGTTCGATCTTCAGCCAATCATGGCGTCTATGTCCCCAACAATCTTCCACTTTGACTATAGAACTGCATTTCCGCCCCGTCAATAGAATGGAGGCGTACAAAAATCCATACAAAACAAAAGAGGGCCGAAGCCGAAGCCTCCACCCTCTCATTATGCATCACTTGCGCTAACTAACTGTTCTTCTTACTGCTTTGCTGTTCCTTGGTCTCACCGTGCTCGCGGCGCTCCTTGTTCACAGTTCTGGCGGCGCGCTCCTCGGCTTCATCCGTGGAAATGCCGCGATCTTCGTAGGAGTCGCGAATATGCTCGTACTGTCGTTCTTGCTTGCTATCTTCTTTGATTCCTCTGGGCATGTTATGTCATCCTGAGTACCGGAAAGAACGCTACCCTTGTGGGGTGGCAAGCAGTAAGAGGGGGTCAGCGTTCGAGAAATCTTGACTGCTTGCCACATCAATACGAAGCATATTCCGTGCCAACGGCGTCTAACAGGCGCCGTTAACCTCGTCTGTTTCTTGCGGTGCGCTTCACCTGTTCGGACCTCGTCACGAAGCCTAGTGCGACCAGCGTCAAGGCCAACATAGTAAGCACCAGTCCGGCGTTGCCTCCGGTTCCGTTAGGAGTTCCGGTCTGCGGTAGCCCACTGGGAGCAGGCCTGGTTGCTGTAGGGGTAGCTGCCGGTCTCACCGTTTGCGCGGCGGTTGGCCTGGCGGCGGCTGTGGCAGTGGAGGCTACAGTCATGGTCGGCTGGGTGGTAGAGGTGGCGGCTGCCGTCTGTGTCGGTTCAGGGGTAGAGGTAGAAGATGCTGCTTGCTGGGTGCCCTGGATGCCTAGCGCGTATGCCGCCAGGTCCTGGAAGTTGCCTCCACCGTTAGGAACAGTGAAGACGGTGCCGACCGGCAAGTAGATCTTGACGTCTGCAGTACCTGTGTTCATGATCTGGAGGGTGGTGTCACCGTAAAAGTGCTCGGCTGTCTGAGCCACGAACTTTGCCTGTAAGGTGACTTTGTTCTGACTGACGGCGTCGCTCAGGGATAGACCGTCGCCGCTCGTTGACGGCGTGTTGGCAGTCGTGGCGTTGTCCACGATCTCCTGGGCGATAGTATGGTCTGCGTTGTGCCATGTATTGTCGCGCAGGAACCAGACTGCCAGCTCAACCTGGGCCGGGTTTCCCTCAGTGTAGCCCTTCTGTATGCTGTAGTTCAGTGCTGCCCTGATTTTGTCGTCGGCGAGGCCTTTAGTTGTTGTATTGTCGGTCGGAAATGGTTTCCCGAAGTCCAAGCAAAAACCCCTGACTGTAAGGTTCACTGTTTCACCTGCCGCGATCGTCATAGGGTTCAACGCCTGGCCCTGATCTAAAGGAGTCATGCTGCTGGCCAGCGTGTTAAGGGGTCCGGCCACGAGAATGAGAGCCAGACCCAGTGTCGTGCTCAGCACCAGCGCGATGGTACGATGAAAACTGTTTCGGTGTCTATTGAGCATTTTATCGATCCTTTCGTAGTTAAAGTGATTGTATGAATTGGATTGCGCTTCCCCACTGAAGGCTACAAAATAGCAAGAAGCGCACCAAGTAGCGTGAGCACACGTAGACTGTGGCCTTTGCATGAGTGTTATCCGTGTTGAAAAGCTTTGGTAAAGGAGCAACCGGGCGGCCTAGCCGGGGGCGAGCCACAGCCCCAGTGCCCAGTTGTCGTCGGGCGCAATAGACAGACGCCACACCGAAACAACCCGGACGGCACGGGTGCCCTCGTCGCCGGAGAGGGGCATGCGCCACAGGTCACACTCGCGGTCCCAGCCTAGCTGAAGGGCCATTTCGGCCTGCGGATTGGCAAGCGCCAGGGAAGTCGCTCCCACCGACCTGCCAACAGAACTCAACGAGGGATCATCGGGATAGGCACCGTCTATCAGGTACACACCATCGGTCGCGTCCGGCGCTTCTTCTGCCAGTCCGGGCACGAGTAGGTTATATTCCACTGCGAACAATATCTGGATAGGGCGCATGCTTGAGTTGATTACCCTGTACAGTACCGACAGGTCGCTCGACCCTGTGCGCGCTCCGGCGCTCTTCATCAGGCGCACCTCGGCCTCGCGCTTGCCCGCCCTGATTACCCCGTCACGCAGCATGTTAATTCGAGCCTCGCCACCCAGGTCAGCTATTTCCCCGGTGTAAGGCGAGTCGACGAAGTCGCCGAACTCGCGGTGCTTGCCCTCCGCGAACTCTTCATAGGTCGTGCCCAACGGCAGAAAGTGGTCGACAAGCGCGCCATGGCTGCTGTCTACGAGGTCGAACGGGCGCGGCGGGTTGTGGCGCGTAGAGGGGTGCAGGGCCTCGGGTGGCGGCAAGGTGCGCCACTGCCAGCTTTCGAGCCTGCCCCCATGGGAGGGAACGAACAGCCATGCTGCCGCACCGCTGTCAATAGTCGTGCCCTGAGCGCTCTGTGCATTATCTTCGTCTGAATACTTTCTGCCGTTGGTGGTCATTATAACTATGCCCTTCCTGTTACCCAAATTCTAATGTTCTAAAGTACCCTGACTACTACTTTCATAGGAAGCATGTACTATTCTCTTTTGTTCCTACAGACCTTATACTTCAAGGTGGGAGTAGGACTTCTATCGCCTGCAGTCTCATGCTCCCAGGCGTTTGCCAATGACGGCTGTATACCGCCAGATGGGACAAATTATGCTCGCTGACCAACTGAGACCTCTCACGCATAAGATTACTTCGTTCCCATTATGGAGCAGCAACAGCGCGATCCCTAACACCAGCCTCGAAACGTTGAGCTGGGTGTTAAGCATAAAAACCAACGTCGCACTGGGACTTCTTCTGGCGCTTGTGGCTGCACTGCTTCTGCCCGGCGTTCCCTACACCAACATCATCTTTCTCATAGCGGGCGTTGTGGTCTACCTGGCCGTAACGACCCTGGCGCGGTCGCTCTTGCGCGGCATGCCATCCGATAAACTTGTTCGGACGCTCACGGAAGTGCTCATTCCGGTTGAAGTGACGTTCAGCACCGCCGAAATATTTTTCACGGGCGGCGCGCTGACGCCGATGTTCATTGTATACACGCTGAGCATAATGATGTCAATCATCTTGCTCTCCCCTGTCGGCGTCTACAGGATCACGGCCTTATCAATATTACAGTATTGCGCGCTTACGATCCTCGAGGCCTCGGGCATGATCCCACGGATCCCGGCGGTCTGGAGCGGCAAGCAGCTCTATGCTGAGGTCAGCGTAACCAACTACGCGGCCTATCTCATGATCGTCTGTTGCACTCTTGCCGCCACGGCCTATATGGGCAACCGGATCGCACGCGTGATCATGGAGCGTAACGAGCGCATTAAGCGCCAGATGGCCGACCTGAGCGCCATCTATAGCATCTCACACAAGCTGGGAAACATGACCAGCGAAATTGCCGTGGCGGAGTACCTCGCTCCCACGCTCAAAGAGATCCATAACGCAACGCTCTCCCTACTCACATTCGCAAACAACAGCGGAGGCATAAATATCGTTGCCGCCTCCGGCCTCTCGGAGATCGAACGCAGCATACTGGAATCGGGCACGTATGCCGATGTACCCGGCTTTCACGAACTGCTCCATCGCGGCGAGCCTCTCGTTATACACGACACCAAGAAGCTCACGCAATATGTCGGCCTTCTTCCTGAGAAGAAAATAAACTCGCTATATGCCTTTCCAATGCTGGTAGAAGGCAAGCTGCTGGGGACCATTTGCATCTGCTTGCCGCAGCGCAATGCCCTGAGCGAAGAATATCGCGACCTGCTGAAGACCATCGCGAACCAGGCCGGAGTAGCTATTCAAAGAGCCCGCTTGTTCCAGCACACACAGAGGTTGGCGAACGAGATGAGCGCGTTGTACGATGTGGGCCTGCATACGGGCTCTACGTTGTCGAGCAGCGAAGTTATCAAGCGCACGGCGAACAACATGGAGAAGCTAATGCGCTCTGATACGTGCTATGTGGCGTTGTATGATGCACATTCGGATACAGTTACATTCGAGTACTCCAAGGATCACGGGGAGCTACGGCCTGTTATGAAGATGCCCATGGGCCTGGAAGGGATTGGCCTCACGGGCAGAATTATTCGCACAAAGCAGCCACTCCTGGTGAGCGACTGGGCCGCTTCGGGCCACATGTACAGTTCTATCGTCCAGAGAGCAGGTTCGGAGATGCTCTCCTACCTCGGCGTGCCCATGATATTCGACGACAGGGTGGTGGGCGTGCTGTCGGTGCAAGCCGAGCTAGCCAATGTATACGACGAAGAAAGCCAGCGTCTCCTGGAAGCGATGGCCGCACAGACGGCGATGGCCCTGGAAAACGCACGCCTGCACGCGCTGGCGCAGGAAGCAGCCCAGATAGACAATCTGACGCAGGTATATAATCACGGGCGGTTCATAGAGCTGGTGCGCGAGGCTATTGATAAGTCGAACACGAACGACTCGCAGGTGTCGCTGATCATGCTCGATATTGACTTTTTCAAGCAGTACAATGACAGGTTCGGACACGTCGCGGGGGATCACGTGCTTGCACTGGCGGCCCAGGCACTCAAGGGCTGCATACGCGAAGAAGACTCTGTTGGGCGATGGGGCGGCGAGGAGTTTGGGGTGTTGTTACCGGGCCTGAGCATTGACGACGCCAAGAAGGTGGCTCGCCGGATCAGACACGCGATAGCCGAACTGGTGCCATCAGATGTAAACGGCCGCCCCATCGCGAGCCCCACCATAAGCCAGGGAATATCGACCTATCCCTACCCATCACGCGAGGCTACAGGGCTGATTGAGGACGCCGATGCGGCCCTTTATTACGCCAAAGAGCACGGGCGTAATCAACTGGTTATGTTCGACAGGCGCGGCTCCCACGAACTGATCTTCCGCACAGGCACCCTGGCTCCAAACATGATCGGCCATGCCACAACAGTACACGAGGAGAACCAGTACGCAACAAACGACCTGGACGGCGTAAGGTCCAGGATGCACAACGCCACGAGCACCACCGACGACCTCCACAGCCCTGTTACTGTAGAGCTTGGAGGGGGGCAATAAGGCAGTAGTTGCGTGGCAAACCTCGCGGTTTGGCTACGGGTTTACCCACTGGCGGGTGGCGACTTCGAACACAAGGATTAGGAATGGAGTAGGAGACACGGGGCGTAGGGTGTAGAGGATGGCCGGTGACTTCAAGGAGCAGGTGCGCCGCCATTGCGCTGAATGACCTCCCCTTTGCGCGCGTCTACATAGACGGTGACGGGGTCTTGAATACCGGTGAAGACTTCGGACGCAGGCTCATATTGGACAAACCACGCTACCGGTTTGTGGCTCAGATCAATACCTATCAGGGGTCTCACTTTGGCGCCCTGTAGTTTCGTTTGAGTAAGAGCATCTCCCCAGGTAATGCGTCCCGCCTCTCTGGGCGAAATAGCTATCTGTGCTAGGGCTTGTTGGACCTCGTTTGGAGTCAATTGTTGATAAGCAGCGTCTGTCGTTTTGGGGTATTTGATGGTAGCCACAGATGTTGCCGGCGATGTGTCGTCAATGCTCACGACCGTGCGGTCTCCTGAGGCAGACAGAAAGGTAAAACTCACACCGAACGCGCTACTGTAGTCCCACGTGCCTGCAACCGCGCCTTTGGGCGAGGCCAGGATATCGACAAGCGTAGCATTTGGGTCTATCTTTGCTGCAGAAGTTTGAGCAACACTTAGCTGCTCTGCCCAGGGTGCTGTAGTTCCATGCCCGACCACGCCTGGCATGCTGGTTGGGGTATTTGCACCGTCTGGACTAACCGGATCGCCGCAGCCGGAAAGGACGACAATGAACAATGTCGGTATTACCAACCTAATAAGCCAACCTGCAACGACCTTCGTATGACCGCCGAGATCACTCGCAATGAGCGTATATCGCGCTACTTGGTCGGGGCGACGATGTGCCACGTCGTTTCTCGAATTCATACTCGGTTTCCCAGATTACCCTAACTTGGATGGCTCATTGATATTCTGATACTGAGCCTATAGAAAGGCATCCGGACTGGCGTAACCAGGCGCAGATTGCCGACACCGACGATTATACCACTCCTGCGCATTCGGATATCGGCCGTCGACTTCCTGCGGTGAATCGCAGATACCGATCGCGCACCCGGTCTGGATAGTAGGCCGTGTGGAACACAAGAAGCAGGTTTGGCCCCGGCTTCCTATGCTATAATGGGCGGTCTATTCACTCTGCAAGTCTTTTCGGGAACACCAGGCACCCCTGACTATCGATTTATGAAGATCCTCATCACAGGCGGCGGCACGGGCGGCCATGTCAGCCCTGCCGTCGCCGTTATTACGCGGTTGCGCGAACTGAGCGCACAGGACAACTCGCCACTTGATCTGCTCTATATAGGTAGCGTGTCGGGCATCGAACGGCGCACCATGGAGGGGCTGGGCGTCCCGTATACGGCTATTCAGACGGGCAAGCTGCGCCGCTACCTATCGATACAAACGCCGGTAGACCTGCTGGTGCGCCTGCCCCTGGGCGCTCTTCAGGCGCTCAACGCGGTGCGCCGCTTCAAGCCGGACGTCATATTCAGCACCGGAGGATATGTATGCGTACCGACCGTCATCGCGGGGTGGCTGCTGCGCGTGCCTGCCCTCACTCACGAGCAGACGGCGCTGGTGGGCCTCGCGAATCGCATCGCGGGACGCTTCGCCCGGCGGGTGGCCGTCAGCTATGCGCAGTCGATGCGCTATTTCCCCGCCGACAAGGCAGTCCTCACTGGCAACCCCATCCGCCCATCTCTACTCCAGGGCGATGCAGCACGCGGGGCCGCGCGCTTCGGCTTCGATCCGGCCGTGCCAACAGTCTATGTGACAGGGGGCGCGCAAGGCTCGCACGCCTTGAACATGGCGGTGGAGGCGGCGCTACCCGAGTTGCTGGGCGTCTGCCAGGTGATCCACCAGTGCGGCGAAGGACCGGACGGCTCGGGCGCAGACCTCAAGAGCCTGCAAGCAGAGAGCGCCGAACTTCCCCCACACCTCCAGGAGCGCTACCGCGTGCAAGCCTTCGTGGGCGACGAAATAGCAGACGTGTACGCGCTTGCGTGCCTCGTCGTGGGCAGGGCGGGAGCGGGCACTGTAAACGAGCTAGCCAACCTGGGCAAGCCGTCGATCCTTGTGCCTCTACCCGGAGCGAAAGAGCAGGCGGCCAACGCCCAGACTCTGGGAGCGGAGGGCGCGAGCATCACTATCGTGCAGGAAGAGCTAACCCCGCAGAGCCTGACGGCCGCCATCACAGGCCTGGTCGCGCAGCCGGAAAAGCTAGCAAGCATGGGGCAGGCCGCGCACAAGCTATCTACCGAGGGGGCGGCTGACAAGATAATAGCCGAACTGATGGAGTTAGCTAAGGCAGGCTAGACACGATATAATACTATTGACACTATCCCACTAAAGGGAGCACCTATGACCACGCAAGTACCCGAACCGTACACAGTAGGCATCGCACAGGTCAACGTCAAATTGGGCGACCTGGAGGCCAATCTCGCGAAGCATCTCGACTACATCGAGAAGGCACACGAAGCCGGGATTTCACTGCTCATCTTCCCTGAACTTAGCCTCACGGGCTACTATTTGCAGGACATCACCAACCAGATCGGCATGTCGGTATCCAACCCGCCTGAGCCCCTCCGCAAGATCATGGAGGCCTCAAAGAAGTACGACATGGATATTTGCCTGGGCTTCATCGAAGAGAGCGACCGCTTTGTCCACTACATAGCGCAGGCGTATATCGGGCAGGGCGAGATCAAGCACGTCCACAGAAAAGTCTACCTGCCCACCTACGGCATGTTCGACGATATGCGCTATGTGGGCACGGGCAGGCAAGTGCGGGCGTTCGATACGCGCTTCGGGCGCATGGGCATTTTGATATGCGAGGACTTCTGGCACCTGGCGCTGCCCTACCTGCTGTGGCTCGACGGGGCCGATACGCTCCTCATGGTGGCGGCGGGGCCGGGGCGAGGCGTCAAGCCGGGGGATGATTACCTGGACACGACGTTCGATGTGATCACCACCCACCGCATTTATGCTGAGCTTTTCACCACCTTTGTGTACCACGCCAACCGGGTCGGCTACGAGGACGGGGTGGCCTTCGGAGGCTACAGCACGATAATCGCGCCCGACGGCGACTTCCTGGCGCGGGGCGAACACTTCGAGGAAGGGCTGGTATCGGCCACGGTCAA
>JBBRDO010000028.1:0-47549 GCA_038203825.1 Chloroflexia bacterium
CTGGTCACTGGTCACTGGTCACTGGTCACTGGTCACTGGTCACTGGTCACTGGTCACTGGTCACTGGTCACTGGTCACTGGTCACTGGTCACTGGTCACTGGTCACTGGTCACTGGTCACTGGTACAATACACCCATGAACAGAGCCCTCCTCTCCATCTGTTTATCCGCCCTCACCCTACTGGCAGGCGGTTTTGTGCCCATCCCCCCTCAAACTCCCGATGGCTCGATCGCGGGCGACGTTCACCTCGTCTTCGTGGGCGACGTCATGCTGGGTCGCTATGTCGGCTCCAGTCTGCGCGATGGCAACTACGAGGCCCCCTTTACAAACATCACGCCTTTCCTCTCCCGCGCCGACCTCGCCATTGCCAACCTCGAAGGCCCCATCGTCCCTCCCGCCACGCTCCCCATCCCCGCTCCCTCGCCCAACCTGCTCAACCTCACCGGCGATGCCCGCACCGCTCCTGCTCTTGCCCGCGCAGGTTTCGACCTCCTCTCTGTCG
Organism: Chloroflexia bacterium; assembly: GCA_038203825.1. GTDB lineage: Bacteria > Chloroflexota > Chloroflexia > QHBQ01 > JADMIH01 > JADMIH01. The sequence goes on from JBBRDO010000028.1 coordinate 503, forward strand.
CAAACAACCACACCCTCGACTCGGGCGTGCGTGGCCTCTCCTACACCATTAGCGCGCTCAAGCGTGCAAGCATCTCCCCCTTCGGCCTTGACTCCGGACGCGGCCAAACCCCCGTCATACGCAACGTTCGCGGCTTCAACATCGCCTTCCTTGCTTATACCGACGTCCTCAACAGCTCCGGCTTGAGGGGTGTAGCCTACGTCCGCCCCGATGTCCGGTCCGACCTCGACCGCATGGCATCAGAGGTAAGTGCGGCTCGCCGCTCCGCTGACCTCGTTGTCGTAATGATCCACGCGGGCACCCAGTATTCCTTCACCCCCGACAGCGGCCAAAAGGCCCTCGCCCGCACCGCCGCAGACGCCGGCGCCGACCTTATCGTGGGCTCCCACCCCCACGTCGTGCAAGGCATGGAGATCTTGCAGGCAGGCGGCCGGTCCGTCCCTGTCGCCTACTCTCTGGGCAACGCCCTCTTCGACCAGGTGTCCGGCCCCGAGCTGCTCCAGGGCTTCGCCTTGGAAGCCACCCTCGATATCAAGGGCGTGAAGAGCGCCCGTCTCGTTCCCCTGCAAACCACCACCATCTCCGGCTACAAAATGAACCTCTGCGACACCGTCACCTGCACGCTCGCCCTACAAAACGCCCTCCCAGCCAACCCTACCGACCTTCGGTGGCAGGCCCTTTGGTCCGCAGACGGACAGGTAGGACAGGCAATAGCCTACCTGCGCCCCGACAACGGCGATCGCTCCTCATCCGAGGATCTGGGTACCGGCGCTCCCACCATAGTTGAATTGAACAGCGGCACCCTCTCCGTCCAAATCCAAAACGCCCAGGGCTTTTGGAACACCGCCTGGGTCAGCGACGAAGGCTGGCGCGTCACGGGCTACACTGTCGGCGATGTCAACGCCGACGGCACACCCGACCTCGTTTATACCCTCTGGAAAAAGAGTCTCACTGTCGTGCACGCCCCCGGTGGCGGCCTCATCGTCAACTACCAGGGGGGCCCCATACTCCCCCATATTTACATCAACACCTGGCGCGACGGCACCATGCGCCCTCTATGGCACGGTTCGCCTCGCCCCAGCCCTCTCCTCGGCGTAGCGGTCGCGTCGCTCGGCACAGGCGCCTCCCCCCTCCTCGCAACCCTCGAGAGCAGCGACCCCACCATCGAGCGTGCACGCGGCAAGCTCAACCTGTGGGCGTGGACAGGCGGCTTCGGCTTCGAGCTAGCCTCCTCTCTCCCCGGCACCTACTCCCAGATCTGGAGCGATGGCCGCGTCCTCCTCTTCCACTGACCCTCCCCTCATCATCCACACCTCCTCCGGTGACTATTGACACAGGGTGTATACTTGGGCGTTAAACGTCCTGTGCGCCTGCAACCAATGGGACCAACACGGGAGCATCCTTCCCAAGGAGGAAAATCAAATGCAAGACCAGAGTAACGAAAAGCACGATGAAAAAGCCGCATTAGTGCGCCACTGGATCGAGGAGGGTTGGAACAAAGGAAACACGGACATAGCCTCCGAGATATTTGCTCATGACTACGTGCATCACGAGGCAGTCACACCCGACGTCAATGTTGGCATAGAGCGAATCAAACGGAACATAGGCGTCTACCGGGGCGCCTTCCCGGATCTACATACTACCATTCTGGAGCAGTTCAGCAGTGGAGACCGAGTCGCCACCCGGTGGCGCGCTGAGGGTACCCATAGGGGAGAACTGTTTGGTCTGGCTCCCACAGGTAATACGATGTCGGTTCATGGCATGGTCATCAGTCGGGTTGTGCATGGCCGCATTGTGGAGGAATGGGACCTGCTGGACAACCTAGGCCTCCTGACCCAGTTGGGCGCCGTCGAGGAGAGTGTTGCTCGTCACGTCGCCGGCACCGAAATGAACTAGCGAGATCGGACGCGCCGCAGTTCTGTCATCGCTGCGTTGTCTTTGCTTCAAGAATTGGCATTCAGGAATTCCCGCAGCGCCTCATTGAACCCTTCAGGGTCTTCCAGCATCGGTAGGTGCCCGGTATTCGGGATGTCAACCGTGTGCGACCCCTTGATGTGAGCCTGCATACTCGGCGCTTCTCCCGCCGGTATGATCGCGTCCTGCGCCCCAGTAATAATCAGCGTCGGTACCTCTATCTCCGACATATCATGCGTAGAGTCCGGGCGCGAGGCCATCGCGTACAGCGCCGCTACAATTCCCTCCTCGCTTTGCCTTAGTATCATCGCCCGCACCCTCTCCACCAGCTCCTTCTTTTTCTCGTAGGCCTCCGGCGCAAACAGCTTGGGCAACATCGCGTCCGCCGCGGCAACGGCCCCTCTCTCCTCAACCGCCCCCGCCGTTCTGTATCGCCCCTCTTTCCCGGCTTCGTTATCGGCCCCCGGCCTCGTAGCCACCAGAATCAGGCTGTGCAGCATCTCCGGGTACTTCCGCGCGAAAGCGAACGCAACGTAGCCCCCCATAGAGTGACCCGCCAGCATCAATTGCGTAATCCCTTCGTCCTTCGCCCAGTCTGCCACAGCCTTCGCGTACTGGTCAACATGTGCCGTCGTAGGCGGCGTCAGCGCTGCCGACTTCCCGAAGCCCGGCATATCCGGCGCAACTACCCACATCTCATCCCCCAGCCCCCTCAACTGGTGCTCCCATGCGCTTCCCTCGAACGGATACCCGTGCAATAGCACCAGAGGCACCTTTCGCCCTTCTTTCTTGCCGCGCTCTGTAATATGTAGTCTGCTGCTTGCCATCTTCTTGCCTCCTATATAATTCAATACAGGCTTCTGTACAGGCTTCAGTGAAATATACAACACATGAGCGACTCCCATCCCCCAATCAAAAACCCGCCTCTCATCAGCGCCGGCTATGTCCTGCTGGCCGCCGCCCTCTGGGGTACGCTCGGCACCCTCTACAAGGCCGCCGCCGATGCCTACGGGCTCACCCCGGTCACCATAGTCTTCTGGCGCGCCGCCCTGGCCGCCCTGGGACTGGGTTTCGCTCTCATCATAGTTGTGCCACTCGCGGGAGGCGGCTGGCGTCGCTTGCGCGTGCGCACCGCCGACTGGCCTATCTTCATCGCTTTCGGCCTGCTGGGCGTCACCGCTTTCTACATCCTCTACATCTACGCTGTCTTGCTGGTTGGCGTGGCGGTGTCCGTCGTGCTCCTTTACACTTCCCCCGTCTTCGTCGCAGTCCTCTCCTGGCGCTTCCTCGGCGAGCCGTTCCGGCGGCGTAAGACTCTCGCCCTCATCCTCACCCTTACAGGCTGCATACTCGTCGCCCGCGCTTACGACCCCTCCCTACTACAGGTGAACTGGCTCGGCATACTCTGCGGCCTCGGCTCCGGCTTCACCTATGCCCTTTACAGCATCCTGATACTGTGTACGCAAAATATCGGCCTTGCCCGAGTTCCCCGAGCTATGGGCGAACGTAAGGACCGTATCTTTTATTAGCCCGCTTAGGACAATTCGCCCGTCTTCCACTAGGCCCCTAATCTCTAGCGCTTCCAAGAATTCCCGCTTGTCTTGGAAGGTTAGAAGCTCTAGCCCTTCCCGGGCCATATTGCATAGCCGCTCTATAGCTTGCTTGTTGGCTATCGTTAGGTCCCGGTCCTTCATTCGCTCTAGTAGCTCGGCTTTCCCGGCTTCTACAATCTCTTGTTTCTTATTCAGAACCGCTAGCCGCTCTTGGAGCGTTTCCCGGTCTACAAGGTCTGCTAGGTGCAAGTCTAAGAGCTTGTCCCGTTCCCGTTTTAGGGCTTGTAGCCCGTCTTGCAGTACTTCTAGCTGAGCGTCATCCCGTAGCCGCTCTTGTTGCCTAGCTTGGTCCCGAGTAGCTAGGGTATCTATGATCGTTTTGGGGTCGCTAAACAGGGCCATCAGATGGTCCCAAACTAGGCGCTCTATGTTCTTCCCGTTTAGATAGGGGGTCTTGCAGTTTTCCCGAAGCCCGGGGACTGTTTTCCCGGTACAACAATACTGGTTACACTTCCCGTTATCCACGCGCCGCCCGACTAGCCGCCGATTGCAGTAGGGGCAAAACAGAAGCCCGCGTAGTAGATACTCGGTCTTGCAGTTCCGCGCCGATATCTCTTTATTGCGATCTAGCTGCTTCTGAGCGGCTTCGTAAAGCTCTTTAGAGATAATAGCGGGAGAACCTACGGGTATCCATTCTTCTTGCGGCCTTGCGACTTGGGAGCATTTTAGCTTTTTGGGCGCTTCTTCCGTTCGGCGGCGGCGGGGTTCTACCGACTTGGTTTTATTCCAATACCATTCCCCAGCGTAGACCGCGTTGGCTACTATGCTACGAACTGTAGAGCGATGCCAATAGCCCGCGCCCCTCTTAGTAGGTGCGCCCATAAGATCTAAGCGGCGGCTAACTTCCCCCAGTGTACAATGCTCTTTTACGATCCAATCAAAGATACGGATGACTACTTGGGCTTCGGCTTCTATGACTTCGTAGCGACCATCCCCGGGAATAAAGCGATAGCCGTAGGGGACCGCCCAAGACCCCATAACCTTTCCCTCTTTAGCTCGGCGCTCTTTGCCGCGTCGGGTCCTTTCTTGTATTTTGGCCCGCTCATACTCGGCAAATAGCCCCTTCATTCCAAAGAGCATCCGACCTTCCGGGGTATCCTCACGCGGGGAATTTACAAAAAGGATATCTACCCGAGCCCGTTGGAATTCCTCTATGAGAAGCATTTGATGGGTTAGCACTCGGGATAGTCGGTCCACTTCTAGCACTATGATAGCTTCTAGCTCCCCGCCCGCCGCCATATCCCGAACTTGATCTAGCTTGGGTCTATCTAGCCGCGCTCCCGATATATCCTCTCGGAAGGTCTTTAGGACCTTGTAGCCGTGTTCCGCTGCATACTGTTCGCAAGCTTCTACTTGCCCGTCTAGGGAAGTCCCTTTGACTTGATCCGCTGTGCTAACTCTAGCGTAAACTACCGCTGTTTTCATTTGTTACCCCCTTCAGTTGATAGTCATTTATACCACATATCTGTACAATCCTACACAAGATTGCACACATCTATTGGAGTAGATACGTATGGGCTATAATTACAGTGCGATATGGAATGGGCAAAGCTACAAACGCATTCAGTCTACGTATTGGAGTATGCATAATGGAGAATTCCTTTCGTTTGGGCGACCGCGTTCGAGTTGCAGAAAGTTATTCATGGGCTAAAGGCGCACTGGGAGCGGTGCGAGACCCGCCTTCTTACATTCGCCAGCTTGTTGAAAGACCCGAAGCTGGGGGTGCTTGGCAAGATCATCGTCGGACGATTACGTCGTTGCGGGGGCCGATAACTTTTTATTGGATAGAGTTCGATACAGCTCAGCAGGATGTAGATGGTGATGGTCCTTATCAGGCAGGGGAGATCGACGTTAATTATTTGCAGCCAGTAATTGATCATGATTCTTAGTAATTGCTAGGCAGACTACATCAAAGGAAAACGGCTAATGAGTAACACGAATTCAGAAATCCTACCGCTAAAGGAATGGCGCTTGCGCCGGTATTGGACCTTCCGGCATTTAGCACAAGTAGCGGGCGTTTCCACTTTCACGCTACAGCGGATAGAGAAAGGCGGGCGCGTTCATGAGATAACAGCCCGAAGGATTGCGGATGCGCTCGGCCTAGCTGTAGCCCAAGTAGCCGAGTTTGGTAATAAGCCCAACGAAGGGGATCGGGAGTAGTAGCCATGGAAAAAGCAGCGGAAACGGCCCTAGATAAACTTGTAGACATTCTGAGACTTTCCCCCCGGTACTTATTTTTGCCGTTGCTGCTTATTAGCGCGTTCGCTCTATTTGCTCCTGCTGATTGGCTTGACGTTCTCGGGATTAGGTCCCTTGTAGCTGATTACAAACCTTGGGTCGGGGGTACTTTCTTGGTATCCATCGCGTTTGTTCTGGTTAGCTTGGGCCATGCGGTCTACTCTTGGTCTTGGGGGTCGATAACAAGCAACCGTAGAAAGACTGAGCAACTAGACCGAATGAAAGAAAAGCTAGATAACCTAACAAATGACGAAAAGGACCGACTAGGGGGCTTCATTCGGAGCGGGACTAGAGTTCAGTATTTTTACCAGACCGATGTAGTAGCACTAGGGCTGGCAAGCCCCGGGGGCGTTTTCCACATTACGCGGCGCTGGTTCGCACATTTATTGTGAAGGGGATGTGTAGCTCTTGGGCGCTCGGGTTTGTGTACACGGTATCCTGGGCAAGTTCTCCCTCCGTCGCGGCTACACCATAGGCGTCATGAGCTTCTACGTCTACACTATCGGCGCTCTCGGGCTGCTCGCCGTCTCCGTCTTCGGAGAAGGCGGCCTCGGCGCTCTCTTCTCGGTGCAAAGCCCCGGCGCGTGGCTCCTTCTTTCCGCCGTGGCCCTCTTCGCCACAATCTTTGCCCTCTACCTCTACACTGCGGGTCTGCGCCACCTGCAGGCCGGCGTAGCCAGCATCCTCGCCACCTTCGAGCCTGTCGTAGCCACCTCTTTGGCCTTCTTCGTGGTCGGCGAAAAGATCGAATGGCCTCAAATCGTCGGCGGATGTATGATAATTACCTCAGTTCTGGTCGTACAATTACGAAGGCGAGAACTAATGCCCGTCCGCTAATGAAAGTGTCTTATGGGAGCAATTAATAAGACAAAGCCCAGGCGGTTGAACCTGAGCTTTGTCTATTATTCCGGTCTGTACGCGGTATCAGGGGAACGCGACTGCATTATAGATGATCTTGGCTATCTGTCCGCGAGTTGCACTGTCACCCGGGCGGTAGGTGTTATCGCCGTAGCCCGAGATTATGCCGTGGTTGTAAGCCGTCTCAATGTAGTCGTAGAAGGTCGAGCCAACCTCGACATCAGTGAAGTGCGGCCCGCCCGTCACATCTATAGCCCAACCCGTAGACAGGACCACGATCTTGGCTACCTGGCCACGAGTGACCGGTTCGCCAGGTCGGAACGTCCCATCCCCGTAGCCCGAGACCACGTTGTGAGCGTATATCGTCTCTATGTACGTGTAGAAGGTAGAACCGGGCAGAACGTCCATGAAGTGCCCCGTGGCCGGGTTCAGGATTTGCCACCCTTCTGCCAGCGATACTATTTTGGCCATCTGGCCTCGTGTCGTATTGTCATATGGCCTGAAGGTGTTGTCCGGATAGCCCGAGATAGCCCCCTGGCATAAAAGATACTCGACCGCGCCATAAAAGTAATCGGTCGAACTAACGTCCGAGAAGTTGACGTTACACGTAGGTGAGTTGCCTTGCCCTACGTAGTACTCCTGCGTTGCCCCGGTTCGTGTATCAAGCCACGTAGGAAGCACATAGTCGGGGCCCATCACCATAGAGCGATACTCGCCCAGATCGCCTACTCCCTCCGCGTTCGGGCCTACCATTGGATCGCTCGATGCCGTGCTTACCCGCTGGTTCGGACTCCATGTAAGCCCACCATCCCTCGACTGGCTATAGAACACATCGTAGAGATAGTGGTCCGGGTCCAAACGTCGGTCATACCAGCTTATCCCTATAGTGCCATCGGGAGCGACAGCAACGGCAGGCATGAACTGATCAACACCATTCGCCAACTGATCGTCGTTTACTCGGACCGGTGCACTCCATGTAAGCCCACCATCCGTGCTGCTGCTGAAGGCAATGTCGGCGTGCTTGCCCGGGTGCCCGTATATCTGGAAGTCTCTATCCCAGCGCCCATCGTTCCATACTACATAAACAGTGTCCGGGTCGCTCGGCGAGACTGCTATCACAGGAAAGTTGTTTACTTCTACTGCCGCCTCTGGACTAACTGCAGCCGAACCGCGAAGTACAAGATCGTGCCCTTCCTCGTCAAGAGCACCCACCGGTACGACCGATGCGCCCGTCACCGCGTGATCCCCTCCCCATGTCTGCCCGCCATCAGTGCTGTGGTTGACATATAGCGTGGGAACATTGCAGAAACAACCGTTATCTATCCACATATAAGCAGCATATACCGAGCCGTCCGAAGCTATATCCAGTACCGGGTGTAAGGAGTTATTATTGGCCGAATCAGAAACCTGCTGCCCGGGGCTCCAGGTAACGCCGCTATCCGATGAACGGCTCATGAATATTCCAACATCGTTGCCCGATGAATAGTGCCATGCTAAATAGGCCTGTCCCGCGTACTGTCCGTTAGCACGATGATCTACTGCTAAGCGGGCTTGATCCCGGACTTCTGCGTTCGTTGACGTGATGACCGCGACCGGCGTGCTCCACGTAGTGCTATCGGTCGAAGTCAATACGAAATAGCCATTATAACCGGTCAAACCAGACTCGGCGCGACTGGAAAGGAAAGCCACACCCGCCGCGTTATATCCTACGCTAGTGTTGCCTGTTGGCGTAAGTACGTCCTGACCCCACGGTCCCGTGAAGCTCCCCCCCGTCCACGTGCGGCCGGCGTCGCTGCTGAATGAGTAAGCGCTGCTCGGCTCATCAGGGCCCTCATACTTGAAGCCGCTCACGACCTTGTTAGGGGCGGAAGGATCATAGGCCAGTGAAAAAGCCTCATGATTATCCGCAGGCACGGTATCCACATGGACGTCCGTCTCCCAGTGAGGTACTGGACGATTATCAACGATATCAGGGGTCTTGCCACTCGCTAATGATGGTATAGCTCGCGAAAGCACTGCTGCTCCAATAAGGAGAAGAGCTAGTAACAAGAGAATGGAAAATCGGTACTGATGGTTTTTCATTTGATGTTGCGCCTTTCTTCTACTGAATAGACAATCGAACGATATGCTGCTGCCCACAGACTTTACAGGTACGTACGGTTCAAAAAGCAGCCGATAGCCGCCTGCAACCGTATCAGCAATTATATCGGGTCGTGGCTACGAGCGTCAAATGACAACAGATGTCTACACGGCATGCTCCTCAAACGACAAGTCCCTCAGAAAAGGTTCCAAACGACCATCCCGTCCACATTAGCGGAAAATGGCCAGGAGATGGTATACTCGTATTTTCCCATAGAAAGGCCATTCTAAGTGATACTATCCCCACGCACTATTCTTGTCGCAACTTTAGCCCTCTTCCTCTGTTCCGCTCTCTTACTTGCGGGCGCGACCACTAACAGTAATGCCGGTGCATTTGCGCTGGCCTCCCCGGCCGCTCCCGCCTCCTCCGTAACCTGGGGTCCTGATATCAACGTCGGTGGCGGCGCCCAAAGCACTCGCCCGCAAGAGGTGCCCGACGCTTACGTCCGCCATAAGAATCAGGATATTTCCGTTGATCCCACCGACCCGAACCATATCACTGCTGCTTATGCAAGCGTTGAATTCGGCTCCAGTTCTCTCTTTGCCAATAGCACCGATGGTGGCCTAACATGGGCACGCGGCGTCTTCACAGACATGCAAGGCATGATGCCTTCCGGTGACGTTAATTTCGCCTATGGCAGAGATGGCGTAGGCTACTACACGTCGGCCGCTCTTGGATACCCGAACTCCGGTCTGTTCGTGCTTACCACAACAGACGGCCTCACCTGGAATTCCCCCAACGCCGTCCTCATCTACGGCAATGACTATTCGTTCTATAATACAACCCTCGCCATAGACAACCGTCCGTCAGGCAAGTACAACGGCAGTCTTTACTTGTACTGGCAGTACAACAACAGTGTCAACGAGCCATACTATGAGGGCATCTGGGGAGCATTCTCGCGTGATGGGGGCGCCACCTGGAGTACGCCGGCTCAGGTATCCGGCCCTGACCACTACTACTCCTATGGGCCCGACACACAGGTGGCACCGGATGGAAGCGTCTACGTGGCTTTCGAATTCCGTCCCTCCAACGTGGTGACATCCACCCGTGAGCTCTATCTCAACCGCAGTACCGATGGTGGCCTGACGTGGGGCGGAGATAAGATGATCTCGGGTGCTCCCGTACAGTACATAGGTGGTCTCGACGATAAGGGGCTTGAACTTACTCTTCCCGTCGAGCGCAACAATAGCTGCAGCCTCATACGCATTACCCAGTACCCCACAATCGCCGTTTCCCCCACAGACCCCAACACCGTCTACGCCGTTTGGAATGATGGTCGGTGGGATACTCCTTATTTGGCTTGTGGTGATCTCTCGGGCTATGCTAGTGATATCGCCTTCAGCAAAACCACCGATGCTGGCAACACCTGGACAGCGCCCGCGCGCATCAACGATGATCCCGTGGGCAACTCCGTCGACCAGTTCCAGCCTACGATACAGGTCTCCCCCAGCGGAACCATTGGCGTCACCTGGTACGACCGGCGCTATGACCCCATACATGCCAACTATGACCTCGCATACACCGAGTCCACTGATGGCGGCGCGACCTGGAGCCCGAACCAGCGCGTAAGCGATGTGTCCAGCAACCCCGACGAGCTACTGGACTACAAGGGCATCTGCGACATTGGATACCGCAAGAGCCTCGTTTATGGCCCCGACTACGCTATGGCTTCCTGGATTGATACCAGAGTCGCGCCCCAGCTCGGCGAGTTCTTTGTCGATCGCGGCACGATCAACACCCCTACTGTATGCACTCTCCAGTTTGAGGACGTTCTGCCCGGTAGCACCTTCTATCCCTATGTGCGCTGCCTCGCCTGCAAAGGCATCCTTTCCGGCTACCCCTGCGGCGGAGTAGGTGAACCTTGCAACCCCACCAATGACCCCTATTTCCGCCCCAACAACAATATCACCAGGGGCCAGATAGCCAAGGTCGTCTCAAACGCGGCCGGCTTCAACGAGCCCGTATCCGGCCAGACCTTTGAAGATGTCCTCCCCGGCTCCACCTTCTACCCCTTCATCGAGCGCCTCGCAACCAGGGGCGTCATGTCCGGCTATCCCTGCGGCGGCACGGGCGAGCCTTGCGGACCCAATAACCTGCCCTACTTCCGCCCCCATAGCAACGCCACACGAGGCCAGATCTCCGAAATCGTGGCCATAGCAGCCAATATACAGGATCCCCCCGGCACGCAGATCTTTGAGGACGTCCAACCCGGCTCGACCTTCTTCACCTACACCCAGCAGCTAGCCAACCTCGGCGTTATGTCCGGCTATCCCTGCGGCAACGCCGAGCCGTGCGTGCCCCCCGGCGACCGCCCCTACTTCCGCCCCCATAGCAACGCCACAAGAGGTCAGACGAGCAAAATAGTCTCCAACACCTTCTTCCCCATCTGCACCCCCTAACATCAACCCCACAAACGGCAAACGGCAGACGGTAAACGGCAGACGGTCAATTACTGACCGTCTGCCGTCCCCAATTAAGAATTAAGAATTTGCCTGAGCATTCGCCGCGGCGGTATCGTAGCTGAACAGTTCGTCTTCCTTGAAAAAGCGCGGCACCTCGTTCGCCGCTGTCTCCGCTGAGTCCGAAGCATGCACCAGGTTTGCCTGGATGCTCATGCCATAGTCCCCGCGAATCGTACCTGGCGCGGCCTCCCATGATTTCGTCGGGCCGCACATCAAGCGTACCACGCCCACACAATTGTCCCCCTCAAGGCATATCGCTATGACAGGCGACTTCATCATGAAGGCCTTAATTCCCCCAAAGAATGGCAGGCTCGACAGATGAGCGTAGTGCTCATCCCACAGAGCTTCCGCCGGCTTCACCATTTTCATGCCCGTGATCTTCAAGCCCTTGCGCTCGAAACGAGCTATTATCTCGCCCAACAGTCCGCGCTGCACGGCGTCCGGTTTGAGCAGCACAAGCGTGCGTTCCATATGTATGCTTTCTCCTGATGACTAGATTTTCGACACAATCGGACAATTATATCATAAACACGAACTACAGCGTCCTACCAGCACGCAGCCAGCGGGTAGAGTGACCACCCCACCAGGGGCTCACTCTACCCGCTGGCCTTCCACCCAACTCTTAACCTTTCATTCTCGTCCTTCGTGCTCTCTTACCCTCTTACCCTTCGTGATCAATCCCCTCCCACTTTGCGATCTTGGCAAACTGGCGCGTTTCAATTCGGAATCCCCCACGTACCATTTCGACAGCCAATTCTGTCTAAACCCCTTGACACGCCCCATATATTAAGCTACCTTTATTACAGAAAATCGCTAAAGCCAAGCCCGTTTACGGGCTGTGGTGAGACACGCTAAAGTTTGACTAAAGCCCTGTTTTGTGCGATAATGTATCAAATGCGTAAAACCTTCCTATATAGGATATTTCCTACTCGCAAGCAGGCCACTCAGATGAGTGAGATGCTTGAAGAGTGTCGCTGGCTGTACAACTATCTGCTTGCCCAGCGCAAGGATGCTTATGAGCAAACGAAGGAAAAGCTTTCCCTTTATGACCAGCACGCGATCTTGCCCGTGCTCAAGAAGGAACGCCCTTCCCTGAGTTCGGTGCATAGCCAGGTTTTGCAGAACGTTGCCCTTAGAATAGACCTTGCTTTCAAGGCGTTCTTTCGACGTGTGAAGGGGGGCGAGAAAGAAGTTGGCTATCCGCGTTTTCGTGGGTTTGGAAGATACGATAGCCTGTGCTACCCACAAGCTCCCAGTGGGTGTAATCTTGTGGGGGACACCCTACACTTGTCTAAAGTTGGCTCTGTCAAGGTGATACTCCATCGTCCCATACAGGGTACGCCAAAAACGGTGTGCATCCGTAGGAGTAGTACGGGCAAGTGGTACGTCACCTTCTCTTGCGAGTGGGAACCTACTGCCTTGCCTGCGTCTAGTGAGCAAGTTGGCATTGACGTTGGTCTCACCACGTTCGCTACACTCTCCACTGGGGATGTGATAGCGAACCCGCACTTCTTTCGCTCTGAGGAAAAGGCTCTTGCCAAAGCGCAACGCCTGCTTTCCAAACAAGAGCAGGGAAAGGGAACGCCCGCGCACCGGAAGCGTAGAAAAGTAGTTGCCCGTGTGCATGAGCGAACAGGGTGGCGTAGGAACGATTTCTCTCACCAACATTCCCGTAGGATAGTCAACCGCTTCGGATTGATAGCGGTTGAAGATTTGGAAGTCAACCGCATGCTCCAGCTTCACAATCATTGTCTGGCTAAATCCATCTCGGATGCGGCTTGGTCGGGTTTTCGGAGTATGATTGCGTGGAAGGCAGAATGCGCCGCCCGCAAATACATCCCCGTCAATCCCGCTTATACCAGCCAGACGTGTAGTGCTTGTGGGCATCGTCTCAGTTCCGAGCAGCGTTTGGGCCTCTCTGACAGGGTATTCGATTGTCCTTGTTGCAATTTGCATATCGACCGTGACCTCAATGCCTCTCGGAACATTCTTTCGTTGGGAATACAACGAATAGGTATCCAACCCTTAGAAGCCGCTCGGCTTTAGCCGATGCGGAGTATTCACATATAAGATAGCGTCACTATAAAGGATCTCGTAATGATAGAAGAGCTCGATACTAAACTGACCCACACCCTGATAATGGACGCCATTCGACGGCGCAGGAGCTACTCCCTCAAATACCTCTCCGGCGACCCAATCCCCCTTGAGGACGTCCAACTGATGCTCGAAGCCGCCAACTGGGCGCCCAGCCACGGTCAAACAGAACCCTGGCGCTTCACCGTATTTGCCAATGAAGGCCGCCAACAACTGAGCGACGCATTCGGCGAGGCCTACCGCCTCCATACCCCTGAAGGCCACTACCACCCCGAGTTAGAACAGGCCCAGCGCGACCGGGTCTGGCAGGCTCCCGTCTGGATCAGCATCGGCATGCAGCCTGCTTTGAACCACAATGGCGAGCCGCTCAGGCCCGAATGGGAAGAAATCATCGCGGTCGGCATCGCCGTCCAAAACGCGCAATTGGTGGCTTCCTCGCTCGGCCTGGGCTCAAAATGGTCCAGCAGTCCCATCTCCACCCACCCGCACGTGGCCCACCTGGTCGGCCTCGAGCCTCCTGCCCGCCTGCTTGGCTTCTTCTACGTGGGCAAGCCCTCCATAGAGCTACCTCCAGGCACGCGCCGCCCCCTCGCCGGCAAAGTGCGCTGGGTCACAGGAGACCTCGACAGGTAGCGCCCGGCCCCTACGCCTTATCAGTGCGTGAAGCCTGCGCGGCCTCAATCCGGCTGAATGCCCGCTTGCACAGCGAGTACACCACATATGCCGTCGCACTCCCCGCCAGCAACCCTATCACCGGTACAAACAGCACCACGAACAGCACCACCACGCAGATCAACACGCACAAAAGCGTAATCCAGAGCTGGCTGAGCGATATCAGAAAAGCGTTCTTAATCACCGTTCGCCAATCGCTCACGTAGTTCACCATGACCGGAAACAGATACATCGACGTAAACGTAAAGCAAAGGCTTCCCAGCGCCAGCAGCAGGAATAGAGGCACTTGCACCCACTCCTCAGCCGCTCCCAGCAGAAAGAAATCGATCCACAGCGCTGCCCCCAGCACAATCCAGATCAGCCCTATTCCGAAGCTCTGGGCAAAATTAGCCTTCAAATGGCGAAAAAACGGCTCCAGTGCCCCGCTATCCGTGCCCCTACCCCACTCGCGCACAACTCCGAACATAGCAGCCGTTGCCGGGAATGCAGTCACCACCGGTAATGACACCAATATCCACAACAGATTGAGCAACAGATAGCTTATCAAAATCTCAATTGCGCGGTATAATTTGCTATTCAGAATATCCATGGCTCGTCACTGATTGTACCATGTTTGCCCGATAACTATCCCCACCCCACTCCCTCACTTATCACTTATCACTTATCACTTATCACTTATCACTCACGCTCCACCACTCCCCATCCAATGCTACCCTTCAAGCCCAACCAGAAAATCCTCTTCATAGGCGACAGCATCACCGACTGCGATCGCCGTAGCAGCGCTGCACCCCTGGGCGATGGTTACGTGAGTATGCTCCATAACTTCCTCCAGGCGCGCTATCCTGAGCTCCACCTGACCATCGTCAACAGGGGCGTGGGCGGCGACACCACCCGCGAGTTACATGCACGCTGGCAGCGCGACGTGATCGACGAGCACCCCGACTGGTTATCGGTCGGCATCGGCATAAACGACGTCTGGCGCTCCTTCGGCGATGACCCCCGCTCTGCCGTCCCCTTGGACGAATACGAGTCTACTTTGCGCCGCCTGCTGGACCGGGCGCTGGAAGCCACAAGCGCGGGCCTCATCATGATGGAGCCCTACATGATAGAACCCGATCCCTCCCAGCCCATGCGCCGCCAAATGGACCTCTACCGAGCCCGCTTCGACGCTATAGCCGCCAGCTATAAAGCCATCCTGGTCCCCACCCAGGCTGCATTCGACACAGTGCTGCAACACACAGAGCCCGAGCAGTGGGCAGACGACAAGATCCACCCCAACCCTCCCGGGCATACCGTCATCGCCCTCGCCTTCCTCAAAGCTTTAGGCGCTGAGCTATAACCTTTAGCCCCACCGAATAACCAACCGCTCTCCCACGCCCAACTTGGGCGCAAAAGCAGGCTTTTATATTGACAACCAAAACGTTTTCTGCTATTATCCATCATAATCATACAAGCGTCTGAGCACCTCGTTGTACTCTCAATACAACCCCATATGAGCAATCCACCGGTGTTGATTTTCCTCCCGCACAAATAGCTCTCCAGACACCCTACCGGATTACCCTCGAGTGGTTTCAAGCAAAGGAGCTTTGGGCCTAATGCAAGGACTATCCGTACAAAGCAGGCTTGCAGAAGCCATCCGCAATCATTTACCGGCAGCGATTGATGCAGTCACACCGCCCTGTGCCTTTATGGCTTGTGGCTCTTTCGTCGTTTCCATCCCCCAACTTTTGCCGGACCTAGCATCATCCTTTGATGCTCGCCGGTGCGCGTGCGCCTTGCCCAGTTAGACCGCATTCGCATGGCTATTGTGTTATTACTTGAGTGGCGCAAATTATCCAAAGGAGGAAGACTTGATGAACCTGAAGCGAACCATGATGGTCGCTTTGATTGGTGCGGCCCAGAAAGCAAATGCGTATCACGCCATGCTGAGCAAGCTGCCATAACTCTAGCTCTGAAGGAGGAGAACGAAAATGTCTCATAGCACAAAACGGTGGTTTTCACTGATGGCAGTGCTCATGTTAGCGCTGTCTCTCATGTCTTTGGCCGGCAAGACGACTTATGCCCAGGGTGACTCCCGCACATTCCCTGAAACAGGTCACACAGTCAGCGGCCAGTTCCTGGCATACTGGGACGGTCATGGTGGGCTGGCCCAGCAAGGTTATCCTCTCACCGAGGCCTCAAATGAGGTATCTCCTGTCGACGGCAAGACATATATGACCCAGTACTTCGAGCGTGCTGTGTTCGAGGCTCACCCCGAGAACGCTGCTCCCTATGATGTACTCCTCTCCCTGCTCGGCTCGCTTCGCTACAACTCGAAGTATGCGGGCGGCGCACCTGACCAGACCGTCAACGCCGACGCCGATGCTGTCAAGTTCCCCGAGACCAACCACACAGTTGGTGGCAAGTTCCTCGCCTACTGGAACAGCCATGGCGGACTCGCTCAGCAGGGCTATCCTGTCTCTGAGCAATTCACAGAGGTTTCCGACGTTGATGGCAAGCCTTACACCGTCCAGTATTTTGAGCGTGCAGTCTTTGAAATGCACCCCGAGAATGCTGCACCCAACGATGTACTCCTCTCCCTGCTCGGCAGGTTCGCTTACTATCAGAACCCGTCTATAGTCGCATCCGTCCCGGCCGCCACCATCCGTGTGGGCACCTGGGAGTCCGGCGCGGCTCTCGATATCTGGAACACCCTCATCACGAACTTCAATAAGATGTATCCCGATATCAAAATCAGTTTTGAGCCTGTACCCGATAACTACGGCACCAAGCTGCTAACCCAGATCGCGGCAAACGATGCGCCCGACGTCTTCCAGGTGGGCGACGGTGACGTGCGTATGTTTGTGGAGCGCGGCGGCGCAGCAGACATTACTCCCTACGTTCAGGGCAAAGCTAGTCTTCCCGGCATCGACACCAGCGTCTACTATCCCGCTCTCTTCCAGACAGGCGTCGTTGATGGCAAGTCCGCCTTCCTGACCAAGGACTATAGCCCGCTCGCCATCTACTACAACAAGGACCTCTTCGATAAGGCCGGCGTGCCCTATCCGAAGGACGGCTGGACATGGCAAGACTTCCAGGACACTGCTGTCAAGCTCACCTCCGGTAGTGGACCCACCGCTCAGTATGGTGTTGCCCTCCCTGGTAACTGGACCCGCGCAGTCGAGCCCTTCATCTTCCAGAACGGCGGCGATGTATCCAGCCCTGATGGCACCAAGAGCAGCGGATACCTGGACAGCCCTGCCACTGTGGAAGCTATCCAGTACTACACTGACCTCTACAACAAATACAAGGTCTCGCCCAGCCCGGCCGATGTCAGCACTACCTTCCAGGGTGTTGACCTCTTCCAGACAGGCAAGGCGGCCATGACCATGACCGGTATCTGGCCCGAAGATGGCTACTCCAAGGACGCGAGTTTGCACTTTGGCGTAGTTGGTCTACCACAGAACAAAGCACGCGCTAACGCCGTCTGCTGGGCAGGTCTCGGCCTCTACAAGGGCAGCAAGAACCCCGACCAGTCCTGGCTCTTCCTGCGCTATATCGGCGGTCAGGCCGGCCAGACTGCGTTTGCAGCTAACGGCTTACCTTCGATGCCCTCTGTTGCTGCCAGCCTCAATATAGCCAACGACGCGAACAAGTCTGCCTTCCTCAACGAAAACCAGTACCTCACACCACTACCTGATATGCGGACCCGCTGGTGGAACGACACAACCAACAAGTACTTCGGCCAGGCGCTCGACACGTTGCTTGCCGGTGGCGGCAACGTCCAGGCGGTTTTGACCGATGCAGCCCAGAAAGCAGATGCTGATTATGCCAAGCTGAGCACTCAGCCTTAGTTCTCTATCATCGGCCCATCTGCACAGTCTCTCCTCCCGTAGGGTCTTCCCTACGGGAGGAGAGTTTACAAGGAAGGTGACGCATGGCCACTCTGTCCAAGCCCATATCCGATTCCGCCAGGCCGCGCCTCCCGCGGGTGAATCGCTGGAAGAAGAGTGAGACGTGGCTCTTCTATCTCTGCATCTCACCCTGGTTGATCGGCTTCCTCATCTGGACCGCCGGTCCCATGATCTACTCCTTCTATCTTGGCCTTACCAGCTGGGACCTCTTCACCGCGCCTCGGTGGGTCGGCCTGGATAATTACAAAGATATCTTCACCGACAACCCTGACTTCTGGCAGTCTATGAAGGTCACGGCCACTTACAGTTTCGTTTCGGTCCCCCTTAGCCTTGTAGGCGCTCTCGCTATAGCTTTGCTTTTGAACTCAAAGGTGCGCGGTATCGCCTTCTTCCGTACGATCTTTTATCTCCCCTCGGTGCTGCCTGCAATCGCCGTCGCCGTCCTCTGGATCTGGGTGTTCAACCCCCAGTACGGCATTCTCAACCTCCTGCTTGGCCTGATTGGTATTTCAGGCCCCAGCTGGCTCGGTGACCCCCACTGGGCCTTGACTGCGCTCATCTTCATGAGCCTCTGGAGCCTCGGCGGCAGCATGATCATCTACCTTGCCGGCCTCAAAGGTATTTCCTCGACCCTCTACGAGGCAGCCGAGCTGGATGGGGCCAACAAAGTACAACAACTCTTTAGAATAACTATTCCCCAGCTAACCCCGACCATCTTTTTCAATCTGATCCTCAGCATCATCGGTTCGTTCCAGGTCTTTACTCAGGCCTACGCCATGACCAAAGGCGGACCACAACAATCTACTCTGTTCTACATGTACTACCTGTTCGATATGGCGTTCATCAAATTCCGCATGGGCTACGCCTCGGCGTTAGCCTGGATCCTCTTTGCAATCATCCTCGTCTTTACCCTGCTCGTAATCAGGTCTTCCAGCCTGTGGGTTTATTACGAATCCGAGACGAAGTAGGGGCTTCGCAGTATTTCAGCCCGATATCTAGAACACCAGGAGGCATTCATGGCCACGCAAGATGTCGTAGAACAAAAAGCTGTCGTCATTCCTCGCCGGGGTTATATGCCGCGATCGAAGAGTGCGCGCGATCTGTTCGGTAAGATCATTGCCTATACCCTGCTCACCCTAGGGTCTATCTTAATCCTGATTCCCGTCTTCTGGATGGTATCCAGCGCGCTCAAGCCCAACAGCCAGATCTTCCTCTTCCCGCCGCAATGGATACCCAATCCCATCCAGTGGGATAATTTCGTTACGGCGATGACCTCGCTCCCCTTCGGTACCTACTTCCAGAACACCATGATCATCGAAGTCGGTTCGATTGTGGGCACCGTCCTATCCTGCTCGGTAGTGGCTTATGGGTTTGCGCGACTTAACGCGCCGGGACGCAACTTCTGGTTCGTCGTGCTGCTATCAACGATGATGCTACCGGGCGTCGTGACGATGATCCCCGTCTACCTGATCTTCAGGCAGCTCGGTTGGGTGAATACTTTCTTGCCCCTTATAGTGCCTAACTTCTTCGGCAGTGCCTTCTTTATCTTCTTGCTCAGGCAGTTCTTCATGACCATACCTCGTGACTTCGAGGAAGCCGCCCGCATTGACGGCGCTAACACCTGGCAGGTCCTGACTCGCATCATGCTTCCCCTATCCAAGCCCGCCCTGGCAACCGTCACCATATTCACCTTCATGGGCGTCTGGAACGACTTCATGGGTCCGCTGATCTACCTCAACAAGCCTGAAACCTACACCCTGGCCCTCGGCCTCAACTTCTTCAAGGGCCAATACGTGTCCCAATGGAACCTTTTGATGGCGGCCTCGCTCGTAATGATGTTGCCTCTTGTGCTCCTCTTCTTTGTGGCGCAAAAGGCCTTTATAGAGGGCATCACCCTCACAGGCGTCAAGGGCTAGGAGAAGCAACACGCTCGTTTCTATGCCACCGCCTGATGCTGACCCGGCGCGCCACTATCACTGCTTCATGGGCAACGGCATCGACTCCGTACTCGTCGGCTACACAGGAGCCATGGTTGCCGGACGCGCCCAGGGTAACCTCGACCGCTGCTACTGGTACAAGGCCGACCGCTACTATCCCGAGTCCCGCACCGCTATTATTCCCGGCCGCCTTCCGCGAGAAGGACAGCCCCTGCACATGGATGGTGCCCCCTGGCACGAGCTTGCCCCGCTGGCGCGCACCTGGTACGAGGTCCGCCACGTCGGCCTGAGCCTCAACGTGCGCACTACGCAGCAGCGCTTCGTCCCCTCAGATGGGACCCTCTATTCGCAGCTAGATTACGGCGCGGCCACCGCTCAGGTCACTACCTTCCTACACGCCGGGCGCCCTCTCCTGGTCATGCATTACCGCTTCGACAAGCCGGTAACCTTCCGCGCCTACGGTGCCGCAGGCGTGTGGGTCGTGGAAGGCTATGACGCCAACCCCTTCGACCAGGTGAGCTACAGCGCCGACAGTACCGCCATCAAGTACAAGCTGGGCGACACCACCGGCCTCATTACCCTCGGCATCACGCCCGAACCGGCCGCGCACGGAACTGAACAGAACTGCATCTGGCAGGAGGTCGAAGCCCAGGAGATCACCCACTACTTCTCCGTTGCAGACAACCACGACGGCCCGCTGGACACCCTATCATTGGAAGAAGCCCGCGCCCTCGGCTACGAAGCATTGCTCGCGCAGCACATCGACGCCTGGCGCAAGTACGCTGCCGTCTCCCACATTACTATCCCCGACGAGCCCTTCCAACGCTCCTACGACTACAGCCTCTACCAGTTCAAGGCCTCCCAGAACAGCCTCTCGGGTGGCCTGCCCGTCAACAATCTGCGCCTGACCTGGTCGTCCCATGTCTTCTGGGATGCCTACTTCATGCATCGCGCCCTGCTCGAAGCGGGCCGCCTCGACGAAGCATTGGAGGCTGTACGCTTCTTCTTGCGCACAGCAAAGCAGGCCCGCAAGCATGCCCGCGATGATTTCGATGCGCCCGGCCTCAAGTGGGACTGGGAGGTAACGCACAAGGGCGAACAGGCCTACGGCACGTGGCTGCATCAGAAAGAGCAGGTACACAACAACGCCTCTTATGCCAACATGATCTGGGGCTACTACGAGTTCACGCGTGACCGAGCCTACCTGACCGAGTTCTACCCTCTCTTGCGCGGCATTGCCGAGTTCTTCCTCGCCAACGTAATCGAGCACACCCAACGTGGCTACGAAACGCGCCCCCTGGTAGACGTGGGCGAGCACGTCACCCGCGTCCGCAACGAAGGCATGAACCTGACGGGCGCGATCCGCATACTTCAACTGACTGCCCGGGCCTCGGAAATACTGCACACGGACAACGACTTTGCCGCTCGCTGTACCGAAGTATCTTCAGGCCTGATGGACACTCTTAACCTGCTATATAATGGAACATACTTCCGGAGCGCCGAAGAAGTCGACACCCTTACCCTTAGCTCCCTGGCGGCCATCTATCCCATGTCCGTCATACCTCCAACCGACCCACGCGCCATAAGCACCGCCCATGCCTACCGGGATAAACAGGGTAGCGGCGTCCTATCTGCCTGGTCCTCCGGCATCCTGGCAACTATCTATGCCGAACAGGGTGATGGCGATACCGCCTGGAAGCTGCTCACCGACGTGGCAAGCCTCATCTGCAACTTCGGCGGCATGGCAGAATACGCCTACGAGGATGGACACTGGAACATGCAGTACTTCGGCACAGCCCAGGCCGCTGTCTGCACAGCCATCCACCATCTGCTCCTGCAGGCACAGCCCGACATGATCACCATCTTCCCTGCTGTCCCATCAGCATGGCCTTCCTGCTCATACGAGCGCTTGCTGGCCGGTGGAGTAGAAGTATCGGCCCGCTTCGACCGCGCAGCAAATCTGGTACAGGCCACTTTACACAATCTCGCACCCGACCCCATAAAGTCCAACGTGCGCTACGGCAAGCACATAGAAGAAATCGCCCTATCCCCTGGCGCAAGCAAATCGTTCGAGTGGCAAATAAGCTGATCGCCCCAATCCCATCTGGAAGGAAAGTCACACGTGGTTCCAAATCCAACACTATCATCCGGCGCGGCACGTACAGCCGCTCATATGGGCTCGCTGGAAAAATCGGCTGCCATCCAACTGCCACTCGCCGCCATGGCTATCGCTATCGCCTCAGGAGTCTCTCTCGCCTTCGAGGTGTTGCTTACCAGGCTGTTCTCCCTCCTGTTCGAGTATCACTACGTCTTCGTCGCGACCTCCCTCGCCATCTGCGGACTTGGCCTCGGCGCTGCCTGGGGAGCCTGGCTCCTTGCTCACAAAAACACCGAACTGGTCCGCCCCGGCAGAATACTGATCGCCCTGGCCCTGGCCCTCGCCCTCGATAGCCTCATCTTCTCGCTCTTGACCTGGGCGGGCGCGGTCTTTGTGCAGGCAATCCTAGCTCTACCTCCCTTCATACTGGTTGGCCTCCTCCTCTCCACCCTTTTCGCAGCGCGCCCCGCTGAAAGTGCGCGCCTCTACGCCTCCGACCTGCTGGGCGCCGCCGTCGGCACCGTGGCAGTCTTGCTGGTGATAGTGTGGAGCGGCGTCTTCACCGCGATCCTGTGGTTGGCGCTCTTGGCCGTCTTGCCCGCCCTCTTCCTCACCTACACTTCGGGCGACAAACAGGCATTGCGTTGGTCCGGTGCCGCTGCTCTGTTCGTCGCTCTACTTATACTAGCGGGACAGCTTTTCGATTATCCGGGCTTCGACGCGGCGGTCATTACAGGCGCCCCTCCCGATAAAACCATGCTCCGCATACTACAGGACCCCAACCAGCAGGCGCACATCGCCCAGACCGTGTGGGGTCCCTTTGCGCGTCTTGACCTCGTTGAAACCTCAGACCCCAACACGAAACTCCTGTTCACGGACGGCGGCGCGGGCAGCTACATGATCCGCTTCGACGGCGACCTCACCAGGGTAAGCGACCTCAGAACCGATCCCGACTATCTTCCCTTCGCGATGGCCCCCTCAACCGATACCCTCATTCTCGGCGCGGGCGCCGGCAAGGACGTAGTGCTGTCGCTGTTAGGCGGCAATACGAACATCACTGCCGTCGAGCTCAATCAGGGCGTCGTCGACCTCACCCGCAAATATGCCGCGTTCAACGGCAACATACTGGACCGCCCCGGCGTAAACACCGTCGTGTCAGACGGCCGCTCCTATGTCGAGCAAACAAGCACCCAGTACGACCTGATCTACATGAACCTGGTCTACAGCCAGGCCGCAGGTCACGAGGGCTCGCCGCTCGCCGAGAGCTACGTCTTCACCGAAGAAGCAATGCGCTCCTACTGGAAGCACCTCAAGCCCGGCGGGCGCATCGGCATCGTCACACACAATGGCTTCGAGGGCAGCCGTATCCTGCTCACAGCTATAGCCGCTCTCGAACGTGAAGGGCTGGACATGCGCCAGGCTCTTGACCGCGTGCTCCTCTATCAGGCCCACGCCGACGACCCGCAGGCCGCAACCAGTGTGCTGCTGGTAACGCGCAACTACCTGAACAGTGATGAGCTATCCGCTAATGTGAAACGGGCAGACTCCCTGGGCTTGCAAATGATGTACATCCCGACAGCATTCGAGCTGCCCCTGAGAGACCTGGTGAAGGGTAATGCCGATATCTACACCTTTGCCCGCAACGGCGAATTCAACCTGAGCCCCACCACAGACGACCAACCCTTCTTCTACCAGCTCCGGTGGGGCTTGCCCGAATCGCTCACTTTGCTCCTCGTCTTGACCGCCATTATTGTCCTTATCTATCTGGCCGCGACGGCGAAGGTGCACTGGCGCACCGGGCGGCTGCGGATCGGCACTCTCGCCTTCTACTTCGCCCTCCTGGGCGCGGCATACATGCTCGTGATGGTCCCCCTCGTGCAGCGCTTCTACCTGCTGCTGGGCAATCCCACCCTTGCCCTCGTTATCACCCTCGAAGGACTGCTGTTCGGCGCCGGCGTAGGCAGCCTTATTAGCTCGCGTATGCAAGGTTCCTTGCGCAGGCCCGTTATCACGGCGCTGATAATACTGGCCGCCCTTCTTGTCGCCCAGGCGCTGCTGTACCCGCTCATAAGCGGCGCTCTCCTACAAACTGACCTTACAGTGCGCATCATAGCCGTGCTGGCCCTTACGCTGCCTCTGGGCCTGCTCATAGGCGTTCCGTTCCCCAGTGGACTGCGCATGGCAGGCCGCGTCCTACCAACTGCTGTACCCACTCTCTGGGGCCTGAACGCAATGGCCGCAGTGCTTGGTTCGGTCGTAGCTGCTGCCGTCGCCGTAGCCTTCGGCTTCCAGATTGTCCTCTTGCTTGGTGCTGTGCTCTATGTCGCCGCAGCCCTGATGCTCTATGTGGGCAAAGCCGAGAAAGCTGCGGCCTAGCAAAGACCGCCATCCTACTTTGGGCGTTATGTGAGCTCCAACCATCGCCACTCCGGCCTGCTATAAAACGGATCTCAGCCGCAAGATAGTGAATCCTGACAAATCGACTTACGACTTACGATCAGTGACTTACGATCAGTGACTTACGATCTGCGACTTACGATCTACGATTCACACAAACACCGCAGGCAACGCCGGATCGGCATCCACCCGGAACGGGTGTGTGCTCTCCCCGGGGAGGGGAGTGGCTGAAAATGAAATGCCCCCGTTCTCCCGCTTGAGCGACAGATCGTAGCGCTTGCCCCACAGCGTAAGGTTCTCCACTCTGGCGCTGTCCCACTCGGCGGGCAGTTGCGGTCTGACCCACACCACCCCCTTGTCGGGATCGGGCAGCAGACGGAACCACCCCTGCACCATCAACCAGTTGTAAGCCGCGCTCGACCAGAGCTGCATGAAGCACGCCTTGTCTCCGCCCACCTTCCCCTCGAACTCAGGGATCGCCCAGGGCGTCGCCTGCCCGCATAGCTCTGCCATCCGCTCCAGGTACCACAACCCCTGCTCCGGCCTGCCGTACTGCAACTCAGCCAGCGCCACAATCGCGTTCTGGATGGGCATCACAAAATCCGTCGTGCCCGGGTGGATAATGCCCTTCGGCCCTGTATGCTCAGGCCCTTCCACCTTCTCGAACAAACCCACAAGACGCGCATCCTTGCCGACCGGCACACCCATCTCCATCATCACATACGTGTGCGCAGGCTCGTCCGGCTGCACCGTCAGGTCTTGCTCGATCCGCCAGGCGTATTCCCCGCGCTCAGCCAGCCAGAAGTGCTCCTCAATAGCCTGCCCCACTTTCTCGCGCAGGTCCTTGCACCGCGCCGCTGTTTTCTCGTCGCCCACCGCCTCGGCTAAATATTCCAGCGAGCGCAGCCCCTGGTGTAAAGTGGCAGCCACGTCCAGCTTCTTGCCTCGACCGGCGCTCCTCAGCTCCAGCAGGCCCGGCCCATCGGGAAGCAGCGTGCCGTCCGGGTCACACACGCCCAGCAGGTAATCAAATATCCCCTCTTTGCAAACCCCGTACATCTCTTCCAGGAAGGCGCGGTCGCCCGTCCACCTATACACCCTCTCAACAGACGTCACGAACTCGCCCGTTTCCACTGGATTGCCCGGGTTGAACAGTCTGCCCGTGGGCGTGATCTCGTGCGGCACCCTCCCCGCCTGTACTCGCGCATAGTTCGCCAGCAACCGCAAAGTCGAGATCGCGGCATCTCCCTGCCCGCTCACCAGAAGCCCGCTTACGCTGTAATATGTGTCGCAGCCGAAGTACCACGCAAAGCTCGGCAACCCAGCCACAACCCCCACCGCCACCCCCGGTGCCTCCATAGTGAGCATATCCATGCACAGGTTCTGCAGCGAATAAGCCTGGTCCATAGACGCCACCGGAGTCTGTATACGCGATGCGCCCTCCAGTACCCGCCCCTGCCTCGCCACCTTCTCGCGCCACAACTCAGCATTGCGGACCAGTAAGTCCGTCGCTTTCTCGCGCGCAAAAGCATAGCCACGGGCCCCGCCTGCTATCGCAAAACTGAGTGTCCGACTCTCCTCAGGTCCCAGACTAATGCTGTAATCGAGCCTGCCCGAAATGCCCGCGCCCTGCAATTCCTCGGGGTTGGGCAATATCCCACCGTGCTTCAGCCCCTCTTCCCCCACAAGCGATCCTGTCTGCTCAGGCCCCCATAGTGCAGGCCCGATTTCGTGCCCCTCCGGCAGCATATTCGACACCATCGCGCCGCACCATTCAGCATGTTCGCTGTCCCACGCCGCGATGCCTCCCCACTCCCCCTCAAATCGCGCCTCGTCTGCACGGTCCGGCCACTCACTCCACCACGCTCCCTGCACGTCCCAGCGCACAAGCCAGTGCAGGCTGAATTTCGCGCCTACCTGTGATGGGTTGCTCAGCGTGAGATTTATCACTACCCCCGGCTCTTCGTCCGGCACGTACAACTGCTGCGTTGCCTCGATATTCAGGCCGTCTACGGCCAGACTATACTCGCGTATAGCCTCGCCAGGGCGCATATAAGAGCTAGCACACACATCGCCGTACATCCATTGAACTGCGCTCGCATCACCCTTCGACAGCCCGAACCAGAAGCCGTCGGCCAGCTTTACGGGAAACGTCCACAGGCCGCCCATCTCGCCCGGCAAGTGGTGGCCCAGGTCGGGGAAGCCGCCGTGCATCGAGCCGACAATGAACGCCCGCCTGCCCGTTGCCGCGAATAGTCTGTTGTTGTCACCTTGTGCTTCGTCGAAATTGAGCGTCACTATTATTCTCCCGCCTTTGGGCCGCGCCCGGCCAATACTAGCCCTCCCGCAGGTGTTACGGTATGGGCGAGATGCATGTCCCCCTCTGAGCCCTCGGCCCTGATATCCACATCGAGCGGGGCGCCCATGACATTCATGCCCTGCAACTGCACGCTCTTCACGTCAGCAGGTAACAGGGGCGATGTGCTAATCGTGCCCGTCTCTGCATCAATATTCACACCCAGCAGCGCTTGCAGCATCATCACGGCTGAGCCTGCGGCCCACGCTTGCGGGCTGCAGCTGACCGGGTATGCCGCAGGTGCGCTCTCCTGTTCGATGCCCTCTCCCCTCGCGAAGCCGCAATACAATTCGGGTAACCGGTAGCCCTCAAAAGTGGCGGCGGCGTCCAGTATCTCGGTAGCCACCTGCACCATCTCTGCCCCAAAGTTGTACCTTCTCAACCCTGCCACCAGGATGGCGTTGTCGTGTGGCCATATTGAGCCGTTGTGGTAGCTCATCGGGTTGTATGTTACGTCCTCCGCACTGATCGTGCGCACTCCCCACCCCGATAGCATATCCGGCTGCATCAGTTTAGCCACGACTTGCCCTGCTCGCGCTTCGTCCACGATCCCTGTCCACAGGCAATGTCCCACGTTAGATGTAACATCCGGCACCTGTGCCTTGCTCCCATCCAGCGCATGCACGTAGAACCCTGTCGCTTCCGACCAGTAGTCCCGGTTGAACTGCGCTTTGAGCTTGGCCGCCTGCTTTTCCAACTTCTCTGCCAGCCCACCCTTTGCCTGCTCCTCAACGCCGCTTCCGTACCGTCGCAACACTTCGGCCACGCCCGTTAGCGCGGCGTAGTAGTAACCCTGCACCTCCACAAGTGCGATCGGCGGCTTGGGCCGCGGTCCTATCGTCCCACCAAGCGATTCGTCACTGTCCTTCCAGCCCTGGTGGCGTATCCCCCTGTTCGAGCGCGTACTGAACTCCACGTACCCATCGCCATCCGCGTCGCCCCACCGCCATGCCCAATCGAGCGCTTTGCGCACGCTGCCCCACAACTCGTCAAACAACGCCTGGCTGTTCGTCCACTTCACGGTCTCAGCAAACAACATCATATACAAAAGCGTGCTATCCACCGACCCGTAATAAGGGCTGTGCGGCACTTCCCCCGCGAGGGCCATATCCCCCCGACGCAATTCATGCAGTATCTTGCCCGGCTCACTGTCGCGCCAGTCGTCCACTTCGGTTGCCTGGTAAGCAGCCAGCGCCCTCAGTGTATCAATCGCTATCTGCGGGTTGAGCATCAGCGTTTCGAGTGCCGTTATTATGCTGTCCCGCCCAAACAGCGTGAAATACCAGGGTAGCCCAGCCGTCACCACGAGGCCCTGAGGCTCCTGCTGCATCAGCGAGCGCAGATCGAGCATACTGGTCTCTAATATGCGATTCAGCACATAGTTGTCAGTGCTGATGCGCGTGCACGCCTCCTCCCATTCCGTGAACACCCGCCTCGCCGCTCCCACCTGCTCTCGGAAGCTGGCCTCAGGCACCGCTGCCTTCTGTGTGGCTGCGCCCCTCCCTTCATTAGCGGGCTCAGGCATTGCACGTAAATGTAGCGTCACCGTCTGCCTTGGAGCAATATGCAGCTTGTAGTGAAGCGCGATCTCAGGCACGGGTACGCTCGTCAGCCGGTTAGGCTCCGTTATTTCTTCCCACCTTTCAGGCGTAGCATCGCACAAAAAGAGCATTGTGTGCGCTCCGCCCGGTCGGTCGGCATGGACAGGCCGCGAGCGGAACAACACGTTGGTGCCCGGCTCGCTCTTGCGCGTCTCAATGCTTACGCTATGCCCTGGAATAGGACGCGGCATACCGCGCACCTCGAACATATCGAGGAAGTCGGCCCCCAGCCTGATTGTCGCTGTCAACTTCACGTCCGTCGGGTAATAATTGGTGAACTCCAGGCTTTCGACCAGCCCATTCTGTATATACCGGCGGCGGGCAATCCCTATCGCGCTCCCCACACGCCCTACCGCGACTTCCCCTCCACGCTCCCTCAAACCAACATATGGGGAGCTGAGCCTGAATGTGGCCCCGATGTTATAGTCGGTCGTGTAGCTGAGATGCTCAGGCTTCGCATCGTCCACAAAGAGTTCCAGCCTGCTCAGATACCTGGTATCGTGCAGGTACATTCCATGCCCCTCGGGGGTGTTCACTACATCGCCTGTGTGATCGCTCACCAGAAAGGTGAAATCGTCTTTAAGCGTGACCGCGTCAGACATCTTCTTCCTCCAAACCCTGCGCTACGCCGAGTCTCTGATTACCAGTTCAGGGACTACCAGCGCTTGCATGGGGCCTATCCATCTCACAGGCTGCTCCGATTTTGCCGCACCCGGTCGGTCTATCTGTTTATGCCCACCGGATTGCTTGTCTTGTGCCAGCCGGATGGCCTTTGCCGGGGGCGACACTTTCCTCTTACTTTGCATTTCGTTCTTAATCAACCTTACCAGCAAATCCAGGAGGATATCCGAGATCGCGGCGATGGGCTGCCGCACCGTAGTCAGCGAAGGTTGCACATAGCCCGCGAAAGGAAGATCGTCGAACCCCGTCACAGCTATGCTGTCGCCCCTGGGGTCCGACCCGACCGAGATGCCGCGCTCCTGCAGCTCCTGTATCACCTGCCATGCAAGATGGTCGTTCGTAGCCACAATAGCCGTAGGTCGCCCACTCCCGTTTTCAATTGGATCCAGCAGCCGAGCAACAGCCTCTGCCGTCTCTGCCCGTTCCTGCAAATCTGCAATCACGAGGCGGTCGTCCAGTGGCAGGCCGTGCTGCTTGAGGCTCTCGCGGAAGCCTCTATATCGGTGGAGCGAGTACGAAGTGTTGAAGGGGCCGCTCAGATAAGCCAGGCGCCTGTGGCCCTTACCCACCAGGTAATCCACGACTGCACGGGTTCCAGCGGCGTTGTCCACGTCAACCAGTGGGTACTTTAACTCCGCAAAGTCCGCTGTGCGCCCAAAGGCGACAAAGGGGAGCTTGAGCGACCCCAGTAACGCAATGCGCTCGTCCTCCGGCTTTATGTCGGCCAGGATCACTCCATCCACGCGCCCGCTACCTGCCAGTTCACGATATATCTTCGTTGTGTGGCTGGGCGTGTCGGCAACTGTTGCCAGCAGACTCAGATCATGGCGGAATGCAGATAGTGTGAGCAGTCCCAGGAACTCTTTGAAGAATTGTTCCGACTCCATATGCTCGCGTAGAAGCGGTGCGAAAGCGACTGTGTCCGTGCGTCCGCCCTGCAGGTTCCGTGCAGCCGCGCTCGGATAATAATTGTGCGACTGCGCGATCTCCATGACGCGCTGCCGTGTAGCCTCACTTACGTCGCTGTAACCGTTGAGAGCACGTGAGACCGTAGTGATTGATACACCGGCTTCTCGGGCAATATCGAAGATCGTGCTCAATCTGAGGCTCCTCTCCCTGCATTGCTGGCTATTTAGCTGTTATTGCGCCGGCTGCTACCTAGCTATCCAGCTTCGTGTAGGTTCTGCTTATCTATTGTTCAGATAACCGTGCTGGGGCCATCAAAGAATCCTCAGGAGGTTGCATCGCTTTGTTGCGAATCAGTTTACCAAAATGTTTTGGATTCGGGGTTATTATCAATGCAAAAGGCCCATATGTCAAGATGTGAGCCCCAGATCGTTCAACACCGGATGCCTTATGGTCTGCAGAAGTGAAAAAGGATATAGATGGCCCCGGCACCCTGGACCAGGGCGACAGATCCCGGCGGTCCGTCGTCCATTACCCGTTCCTGTGGTTCTTGACAAGAACATATGTTCGGGTTATATTGGTGGCCTGAGCCATATCAACCCGACAACAAGGAGATACAACAATGGGTATGCATGCCGCAGCAATGGTCGAAGTGAACGAATGGGACGAGAAGCCATACAACGAGATAGAAGGCGAGCCAAAACTCACTCGTGCCACTGTAAAACAGACTTATCAGGGCGATATCGTTGGAGAGGGAACCATTGAGTACTTAATGTTGTATACGGATGTGAACGCTACTTACATCGGTCTGGAACGCGTAATCGGCACCCTGGCAGGTCGAAAGGGTAGTTTTGTCCTCAAGCACACCGGTATGTACGAAGATGGCGAGGCCCGCACTGTCTGGACCGTCGTGCCGGGGTCGGCAACCGGCGAGCTAATAGGTCTATGTGGTGAGGGCAAAGTCTCACAGGGAGAAGGTCGGACCTACCCTATCACCCTTGAGTATGACTTCGAGTAAGTTACATCTACATCGGGAGGAATAAATGGCAACCGATATCTCCGTTATCTCTGTTGAAAGGTTCACAACAGAACTCTACGCCATATTCGACGAGACATTTGAGAACGTTCACGGTATCTATCTGGACAGTAACACCTCGCTATTTGAGACTCTGGCAACCGTGTCTGCCGAAGAGGCTTCTCGCCCCGTTTCAAGCAAATGTGCCAGCATAGCCGGACAAGTGGAGCATGTGCGTTTCTTCATCGACGTGCTGGAAAGATACATCAAAGGCGAAAAACTTGGCAGGGTGGACTGGCAGGGTAGCTGGTATCTGAAGACCGTCACTCCCGAAGAATGGGAGGCCCTCAAAGTGAGGCTGAAAGACGCCTACACAGGCGTGCTGGCGACCCTAAAGAGCATCAACAATTGGGATGGCGAAAATGAGCTTGGCGGCGCTCTGTCCATTGCCATCCACACCGCTTACCACCTGGGAGAAATCCGGCAGGCGCTCTGCACAATTAAGAACGGCTGATAGTCACTGTATAGAACAGGGCAGAGTAAAACTCACAGTCAACCCACCGCCTGGTGTCGGCTCTGCCCACATCCTGCCGCCATGAGCCTCAGCGATGCTGGCCGCTATGTACAACCCCAGGCCCGAGCCGCTTATGCCCTTGCTTGTAGCGCTTTCTGACCTGTACCGTCGTTCGAAAAGCCTTGTGAGTTCATTCGCTTCGACCCCCGGACCATGATCCCTGACACTTACCACCACATTCCCCGACCCGGTATTCTCTGGGCATGGCACGTCGCTCGAAGCCGCCACGTCCACCCGGAGGGTAATATCTCCCACCGGGGCGTATTTGACCGCGTTATCGAGCAAGTTGTGCACTACCTCTTCCAACCTGTGCTTATCTGCATACACTCTCAGGTTTGGCGGCCCCTCAAGAAGAAATGCGCGTTGAGGGGCTATGGCTTGTACGTCCTCTAAAATCACGCGAGCCAGCCCCGTCAGGTCAAAACTCTCAGGACGAAGCACCAATCTGCCGGCTTCAAGACGTGCTATATCCAGCAATACGTCGCTCATGCGAACTGCACGCCGTGTCTGGGCGAGTAACGTTTCGGCTCGCGCAACAACTTTAGACATATCGCCCCGCTTCAGGCTTCGCTCAAGCAATTGTGCGTTGCCATAGAGAACGGTCAGTGGCTGGCGTAAGTCGTGAGCCGCAACGGAGATGAAATCTTCGAGTGAGCGCATCTGGGCTGCTTGTTCTTGGCGGGTTTCTTCCGCCTCAAGCTCAAAAGCAATCAACTGCGACAACAATTGGAATATTGCGAAATCATCCTCACTGAGCTTTGCCGGCAGGGGGTCAAGAGCGCAAAGCGTGCCAAAGAAGCTGCCGTCTTTGCGATGCAATGGCACAGCTATGTAGCTTTCTATGCCATGCACCAGGAACCCCGGGTGCTCGTAGAAACGCGAGTCATTACTGGCGTTATTGATCAGGAGTGGCGCGACCGCGTCACGGGCAACTACACTTCAGTATGTGGTGTTCAATTCCAGTTGGTCGCCCGGCTTCAGGCCGAAGTCGGCTTCATCCAGGACAGCACAGGCAGTCCACGAATCATTCGTAACACGGGCGACAAGTGCAATACGAAGGCCTGTCGTGCGGCTCAAAACCCTCAATGCGGTCTGTACGGCGGGCAGGCGCTGAAACTTCAGCGTATCTACGTCAATAGAACCTGCGTCGTCAGGGGTGGTCGGATGGGATTCAGGGCTGTCTATCATCTGATAACTTCGTGGGCCGGAGCATCTGAGCAGCGCGATACTGTATAATTAAGTTCAAATACTCTTAGCACACAATTATAGCAATTTGCAGCTGAATATCAAAGGAATCATGAATAACACATCCAGTAAACACGCTGACCTGCCCTCCCTTAGCGATAAAACAATCATAGTCACCGGAGCCAATAGCGGCATCGGGTTCGAATCAGCACGTGCCTTCGCTCGCGCGGGTGCCCGGGTCGTCCTCGCCTGCCGCAACATGACCAAAGCTCATCATGCGGCAGACCGCATCCGCACCGAAACACCACAATCCAGACTAGAGCCAATGCAACTGGACCTTACAAGCCTCGACTCCGTCCGCGCCTTCGCCACTGAAGCCACCAATAAGCTGCCCTCGATAGACGTCCTGTGCAATAACGCCGGTGTAATGGCCGTGCCCTATAGCAAGACTAAAGACGGCTTCGAGTTGCAACTGGGCACAAACCATCTTGGCCACTTCGCGCTAACAGGCCTCTTGTTCGATAAAATAGCGGCATCAGCGCCTTCGCGAATAGTGACCGTGAGCAGCCTTGCCCATACAAGGGGACAAATCCGGTTTGATGATCTGCGCTCAACTAATGGCTACGCCAGGTGGGCCGCCTACTCCCAGTCCAAGGTCGCTAATCTCCTTTTTGCATACGAGATGGATCGCAGACTGAGGGCAAGAAACCTGGACGTAAAATCGGTGGCCTGCCACCCCGGTATCTCAAACTCAAACCTGTACAAGCCGGGGCCGTTCTGGACAAGGCTTAGCTTGCTGATAGCCCAGTCCTCCAGGCAAGGAGCCCTGCCCGAGATCTACGCAGCCGTTGACCCCCATGTCCAGGGCGGCGACTACATCGGCCCCTCAGGCATGATGGAGATGCGTGGCCTGCCTGCAAAAGTGCAATCGTCCGCCCTCTCCCATAACCCCGAAGTAGCGAAACAACTCTGGTCTGCCTCCGAAGAGCTTACGGGCGTAAAGTTCCTTGATTAGCGGTCCGGCTCCTAGTCAATCCACCACTGGTTTATGTTCCACATGTAGCGCGGCGAGTTGAAATCTATATCGCCGTGCAACGCTTGCTCGCTAACAACGCCAAACTTCTCGGCCCACAGGAAGTAGTAGGGTAGCTGGTCCGCGACGATCTCCTGCATACGTATATACATATCATAGCGGACCGCAAAATCATATGTGGCGCGGGCGCGGAAAGCCAGCGAATCGTATTCGGGCGCCTGGAACCCCGGAAAGTTCAGCATTGTGGGGGCCGCCTCGGTCGGTATCTGCGTCGAGTGGAACAGCGCGAACGAATCCGGGTCCCCACCGGTCCGCGTCCAACCCAGCATGATCAGGTCGAAATCAAAGGGTGGGTTAGTGATAGCGCTGAGCCTGCCCAGAATCGAAGTGGTGAAATCTGCCGGCTTTACAGTGAGGCTGATCCCCACGCGCGCCAGCGGCTCTACCATTGCGTCCGCAGCATTCACGCGTATCGTGCTGTCGTTGCGCACGTAGAGCGACACCGCCAGCGGCTTGCCGTCTCGGTCCACATAACCGTCCCCGTCTGTATCTTTCCACCCCGCATCGGCAAGCAGTTGCCGCGCCTTGTCGGCGTTGCCATTGAGTTGGGGTGCGGCTGCATCATAGGCCCACGAAGCCTTATTTACGTCCGTCCAGATCGGGTCGTACTGCCCGCCCCCGGCATTAAACACCAATCCCTGCTTGTCGAGCGCATAAGCGAACGCTTGCCTCAGGCGCGTGTCACTGAAAACGTGCGTGGGCCGCAAGTTGAAGGCGATGAAGTCATATCCCAGTTCGTCGTATGCCCCGCCTTTGATGCCGCTGTTCGTCGTCACAAGCTTCTCGGCTGCTGTGGCCGGAACCTGCCCGAGTTGCAGTGTGCCATCGCTCAGGGCCCCTTCAGCTATCGTGTCGTCGGGGGCTACCACAAATACTACCCGCTCGATCAGCGGCCCGCCGCCGTAGAAATGGTCGCTGGCCTTCAGGCTGATCGATTGCCCCGGCACACGCGCCTCGAACATATAAGGTCCTGTGCCCACTGGTTGGTCGTTGAACTTGCTGGTGGCCAGGTCGGCGGCTGCCGTGCCCGAGAGTATGTGGCTTGGCAGAATAGGAAACGCCATATCCCCCAGGATGGGCGAGTAAGGCCCCTTGAGCGTGAACCGCACAGTCGATGTAACAGGATCCACGGCCTCCGCGTTCCGCACCCAGTCCTGCAAATGCAATATCGAGCTATCCTGCGCCGAAATCTGCCTGAGCATCGAGTAAGACCATAAGACGTCCTGTGCCGTGAAAGGCACCCCGTCCTGCCAGGTTACGTCCTGGCGTAAATGAAAGGTCAGCGAGGTGCCGTCGGTGCTCACGTCCCAGCTCTCAGCCAGGTCGGGCTGCGGCTGCATCCGGTTGTCCAGTTTGGTCAGTCCCGAGAATATCAGGCCTGTAACTTGCTGTATATTGGCGTCGAAGCCCGCGAACCATGGGTTCAGCGACCAGGTTTCTCCCGTTGTTCGAGTATCGCCTGACAGCCTGATGTTCAGCGTGCCCGAGCGCGGCCTGTTGGGGACAGTGGGCGTGGGGCGTGGCGGCGGCGTCGGGGTTGCCTTGTCTGCCGGTTTGGGTTCCGAGTCACACCCCGCCAGCGCTACTAAAAAGGCCAGCGAGACCAGGCCTACGAGTAAATACAGGCGTTCCATAGCCACCGGTTGGGCGCGTTTTCTCGTGCGCTGGGGATAGCGTTGCATGTGATCATTATACACATTAGCCGCCTGATCAGGCGATACGAGAGGTGAAGGGAGCGAAGAACACGCATTGCAAAGTACTATGACCTTCTACGCATTAATACCCCTTATATAACCCCTCTGAGCATTGTAGTGCCTAACCGACTATGATACAATTCTGACACTTGTAGCACTATCAGTATAGGATAGATAGACTCCTGGGCACATCGTAGGGTCTTAAGCGGCGAAATCGGGTCCTTTAATCTTTAGACGAGAATTGAGCACTGCCTAATGGCTAGTGAAAACGACCGCCTGGCGCAAATCTTTATCTGGAAGCAGGCAAGTATATCCGACTTGGAGTATGCGCGCCAGATACTGAGCGTGGTAAACCCAGGCGCATTGCCCGTCCTCGCGACCGAAGACCCGCCCGTGCGCTTCTTTACGGTCCATGGACCCTGGCCCGATGATCCATGGGCTCGTGCCTTGGCTGATATGCGCAGCGTGCCTAACCCTACCAGTAGCCATTGGGCTGATACAACTCGCTATGATCTGGCGGGTTGGCAGGGTGTAGACCAGCGCACAGGCGATCACCTCTTTATCATCACCGCCTACCGCAAATCGAACTTCCCTCTTGGCGAAGCCATCCAGGTTGCTCCTGCGCCTGCGCCAACCTACACCACAGTTACAGTGCCACAGGTGCCATACTACCCACAACAACCCACCGGCCCACTCAATTGGCCGCCGCGCTCAGAGCAAGAGCAATCTGAGATCCTTCCCCATGACCTGAAAACCGGACAGGCCCGCAGCACTCAGTTCCTCGATAACTCAAGCACCACTGCTCCCCCATCTCTGCCACAGCCGGAGTCGCAGCCCCCACAGGGCAAGGAAGTGCAGGCCAGCCGTAGCACGCAGCGCGGTAGCACCGTCACGACACCATCCCTTTCCCCCCTCTACAGCAAAGCCATAGGCGCAGAAGTGTCTGCTCTCGCTATCGACGTACTCTTGCCCGACAGCTATGCACCCTACTATGTGGGCTTTGGGCCGCGACTGGTTGCAGCCTTGTTGGACTTCTTCTTCATGGGCTTGCTTCAGCTTGGCACGCTGTTCCTGATTGTTAAAGTGGCTGAGACTGCCCACGTAGACGACTTTGCTTCCTGGCTCTCTACGTACGCACCATTATTGGGGCTTGGCCTGCTACTTTTCGCGGCTTATCACATCGTCCAGTGGACAGTCTGGGGCACAACGCTCGGCAAGCACATTATGAACATAAGGGTGGTGGGAGCGAACGGCCAGCGCCTAGGCTTCACGCGCGCTCTCGTCCGAATGCTCGGCTACTTCTTCTCCCTGTCAATAGGCGGCCTGGGAGGCTTCTTGATGATAGCCTTCGACCCGCGCAGGCAGGGCCTCCACGATAAGCTTGCCGACACCTACGTTGTTCCTTATAGCCCCAGGGCCGTTGCCCCACGCGGTCTGCCTGGTTATGCCACCACGAGCGCGCCTCGGGCAGATGGCACCCCTACCAGACCAACCGCGCCCGCGATAATTACACCGCCAACGACCTCCATGGCAGCAGCTACTGTGGCTGGCAACCAGACTTTTGAAGCAGTTGAGCTCACGCCCACCGTAGGCAGGCAATCTGGAGCGCGTGACTTCAGGGGCTTCTATTCGCAACAAGGCACCGAAACAGTATTGCATCTGCCCGAATTGCCCGATGACCCCTATCGTCCCGCCAAAGAGACCGGCGAATCTGATACCCAGGTCGACCTGGCGAGCACTCAAGGGCTGCAGTCGGTCTTCGGAGGCCCCATCACCGGGCCGCTCGGTGTGGCATCAGTACCTCAGCAGCAATCCAACAGAAGCTATATGACCGAACGCGCCCGAGAGCTCTACAGACAAGGGGTTCTCCAAATGTCAGACGGTGTCCAATCCAGTGAGCGCGGTTATAAGGTTGAGCCCGGGTTCGCTCGTATGGCTGCATTGGCTTTCAAGGGCGCCGTGGAACTCGTGCCCAACTCCGTTGTCTACCGCTACTTGTACGGAGTGGCCCTGCGCTATGCCGAAGGTTTCGAGATCGCTATCAGTGAGTTTCGCCGCGTGCTCGACCTCGACCCCAACTATTACGAGGCTCGCCAGCAAATAGCCTACGGTCCCAGGTGGCATGATGCCTTCTCTTACACACCCTGGCTTCCCGCTCCCCCTGCATCCGATGGCGAGTTGCCTGCGCCGCTGATGGCGCTTCTCCCCGCGAGTCGCGACCCCGTGACCCGTCTCGTCTTGCTGCGCGAAGGCTCCTCAAAGGTTGTTTCCGTACTTACCAAAACGCCTCGCGGCGCCTGGGCACGTCCTCTCACAGAAGACATTCCAGCCCATATCGACATGACCCTCTCCCGCACTCCTCATGGGCCGATTATCGCCTTCTATCTGGTGGTTGAGGACAAGCCCGGCGATCCTTACAAGGGCGAAACGTTCCTCAATCCACATGATCCCGGTTACCCCACCTATGACGCCTGCCAGCTAGGTCAGAACCTCGTCGCCCAGCTATCCAAGCAGGATCATACCTACTTGATCTTTGTAGACGAAAACAATAGACTCATCCTATCGCGCAGGCTGAACTTCGGCCCTGCCACCCAGGTAACAATAGCGCAATGCCTCTACGACATACAGACGCTCCCCGCACAAGCGATGGATGCTTCTCGCTTCCAGCAAGCCGCCCAGTGGCATATGCAGAACTTCTCGCTCGATCAGGTCAAGTAGCGTCCGGAGTAACTCAAACCCCCCATATGGTGGCTACTGGATGACCTATGACTCTACCCATCCCCAGGCCGAATGGACGGTGTTCCGTGTGGGCCAGGGTATCCTTCTGGAGGACGGCAAAGTCCTGCTTTCAGGCAACAGGTGGTTCTCTGATAAGCCCCTTGTATGGACCCTGCCCGGCGGTAGAACCGAGGACGGAGAGGGCGTCGCCGAAGCCCTCGTGCGCGAGTTCAGGGAAGAAACCGGGCTAAGTGTGGAGCAGGACAAGTTAGCCTATGTGGCCGAGGCCCGCAGCACCACGCAGCGCCGGCTCTTCCTCGTGTGCGTGTTCATTGTCAAGCGCGTGTCCGGGGAGCTCTCGTGCGAAGGCGATGCGGGCGTTGAAGAACTGCGCTTCGTCCCTCCACGCGACCTTGCCGAGTACCTCCCCTCCCCTTCCATAGGCGAACCTCTGCGCTACTACTTGGCGCACCCCGACGACCCGCCTCGCTATTGGTTCTTCCCCGAATACACGTAATTACCGGCACCTCGCTGGATCCGTTCTTGCTCTCGTGTACAATGGGACTGTTGCGTTGCCGGCGCCGAGCCGGACATCGGCAAACAGGCCCAGATACTTGCACCATCTTACAGGAGGAACCAAAATGAGCGTTGTAAAAGTAATCGAGTTGATAGCCGAATCGGACCAGAGCTGGGAAGCAGCCGCACAGACCGCCGTTACGCAGGCGAGTAAGACCATGCGCAACATCAAGAGCGTGTACGTGCAGGACTTCCAGGGTAAAGTGGTTGGGGACAAGATCACCCAGTTTAGGGTTACTGCGAAAATCACTTTTGTCGTAGACGAGTCGAAAGACAAAAGCTAGACGAACTCCGAACAGATAGAGAAAGGGAAGTGGCACATGACGCCACTTCCCTTTCTCGTTTCCGACTTGAACTTCGTACTATGTCCTTGCGTTACGCCTTACCAGGAAGAGGCCGCTCACGAGGAACAACATGCCCAAAGCTACTGCCCCCACCACTGGCAGGAGCGAGTCTGTGCTCTGGCCTGTTTGAGGCATACCCGGGGTGGGACTGCCTGTACCGGAGCCGGCGGGCAGCACGGTAACATGTCCGCTCATGCCCATCTGATCATGTAGCACACAGATGAACTCAAATGTGCCTGGCTTGGTGAATGTCAGACTGTATGTGCGGGGGCCGGGCGCCGGGTCGTTCTTGCCGGGTGTGAAGCCGGAGCTACTGACGCCTGTGCCGTCATAGGTGCCGCCCCCCATGGGCGCAACCGCCGCGGGATTCAGAATCAGCTTGGGTGGGCCGGCGGCTTGTGGCACTGCAACGAGCAGGTCCGGCTCTTTTTGACCCGAGAAGAACGTGACTGTATGCGGGGTTGCATCTGCAGTCTGTGTCCACTCAATGGTGTCCCCAACATGAACGGTGAATTCAGTCGGAGAGAAGCGCATGTAGGAGAGATCCCCTGCATCCCAGCCAATGTTGCCGTGGTAGGTCATCGTGCCGTCGGCGTTGGCCGTGGCCGGGGCCACTTTCTGAGCCGTAGGCTCGGCTGCTGCTGCAGCCTTATTGTCGGCGTCGAGTGCAGCCTGTGCGTCAGCATCGATCTCGGCCTGTGTCTTTGGCAAGGCATCGCTGGCCCCAACCACGGTTACTGAGCCGGTCATGCCGACCACCTGACCATTCGGGAGTTGGGCTGAGTGCGTGGAACACAGGTAGTTAAAGCTGCCTGCCTTCGTAAAAGTCAGCGAGTACTCCATGGTGTTGGTAGGGGGCGTTCCCAGCAGCCCGGATCCTGTAAGCGCGCTGCCGTCGTATTGAGCCCCTCCCTGTGGGAAGGCGGCGATCGGGTTTACCATCTGGCCATGCGCATCGCTGGGGTCGGGCATCGTGAACGGCACATAAGTCTCGCCCGGCGCCGGGAAAACCACTTCGTGGAACTCCATTGACTTCAGCTTCCACACGATGGTATCGCCTTCATGCACCGTGATATTCTGCGGGTAGAAGCGGGCATACATCCAGGCGCTGACTGGGTGTTCAGGCCCTGGCATCATCATCGACTGTCCTCCCACCAGCACAGTCCAGGTCTGCGGACCGGCTTTGGCAGCAGGGGCAGCAGGGGCAGCACTTGCCCGAAGCGAGCCGGCCAGGGACAAGAGCAACATCGGCAGCATACACACTGCCGCGATAAGTCTAAATCTCTTCATCACTAAGGTTATCCTCCATTAGGTTTATGTGGATAAGGATTTGCCGGTTACCGTTGATACATGTTAGTAGTTGTTAGCGGGCTTATCTGCTGCCATCACCTCCCAATGACAGAATGGGCCGATATGCATAGTAACCGAATATGCACCATCATTGCCCCTAAACCTGGATCCTCCAACCGCTCGACTATGCAGCAAAGCTTACCACCAGTAATAAAGTCACGAGCAGTACACCGGCCTTTAACCGGTTTCACAAATAATACATCGAAACTGCTAACAACTCAAGCCTCTTTGCTAATCAAAGTGTTTTTGGATATCTTAGGCATCGATGCAACCTATGCACATGCCACTTCGGCCCTCGAAACTGACCATTTGGCCGATACTGCCTCTTGACATGTGACCATAAGGTAACGTATAATCATGACATGGAAACAGAACATGTGTTCAAAGCGTTGGCTGCTCACCATCGCCGCCATTTACTCGATTCTCTCTCTCAAACCGACGGGCAAACCCTCACCGAACTGTGCGCGCAGCTGCCAATGAGCCGCTTCGGTGCAATGAAGCACTTGCGCATTCTTGAGGAGGCTGGCCTGGTCACGACCCGCAAAGTTGGCCGTGAAAAGCTGCACTACCTTAACCCGGCCCCCATCCAAGACGTCGCAGTCTGGGTCGAGCACTACCGCCGGCTATGGGAAGAGAGATTTGGCCGCCTGGAAGTAGTCCTCCAGGAACTTCAACAACAGGAGCAAAGAAATGACCTCATCGAACCTTAGCACAGAAACGACTCAGACGCAGGCTGCACCTGGACAAATGGGAAAAGGAGATACCGGCATGGCCAGAACTAATATTGTCGCAGAACCGGGAAAACAGGAGATAATCATAACGAGCGTCTTCGATGCGCCTCGTCATCTCGTCTTTAGGGCGTGCACAGAGCCGAACCTCTTATCCCGGTGGTGGGGGCCAAGTCGCCTTACGACCGTCATTGATAAGATGGACATGCGGCGGGGTGGCAGCTGGCGTTTTGTCCAGCAAGATGCCAATGGTAGCCGGTTCGCGTTCTATGGCGTATATCATGACATTGTGTCGCCGGAACGGCTTGTCTTTACCTTCGAATTCGAGGGTACGCCTGGCCATGTAATGCTTGAAACCTTGACATTCGAGGCGCAGGATGGCAAAACGAAACTGACCAATAGATCTGTCTTCCAGACTGTTGAGGATCGGGACGCTATGCTCCGATCGGGCATGGAGTCGGGAGCATCGGAGAGCATGGACCGCTTGGCCGAACTTCTGGCAGAAGGCTAAGTCTTTCGGAAGCCGAAAACAACCACCCTACATCTCATGCCGGCTTATGAGTTTCACCGGCATGAGATGTAGGGTGGTCAAGACATACCAGGAAGGGAGTAAACCTTATGTGCAGGAATATCAGGCCCTTATTCAATTTCGAGCCGGCGGTGACCGAGGAAGAGATCCTCGCCGCATCGCTCCAGTTCGTCAGAAAGATCAGCGGCTTCAGCAGGCCGTCCGGAGCGAATGAGGCTGCCTTCAATGCTGCCGTCAATGAGATAGCCGCTGTTGCCGGCAACCTACTCAATTCGCTAGAATCCAACGCCCCTCCAAAGGACCGGCAGGAAGAGGCCGCCAAAGCGAAGGCTCGCTCTGCCCAGAGATTCGGCGTGTAAGCATGCGACCTCCTGTGTAAGATGTTACTGAGGTGCGCGCATTACGTCCCACTTATCGTTTTGCCTGCCGTGCACGCTGCACACCGGCCCCGTGGCCCAGGGCAGACATGGTCGCCTCTTCAGGCGACATGCCTCTCCCCTGCTCCCAGGCTGCATTCCACTCTTCCTCTGTAAGTCGGGCGCGGGCGTTTCTCAGAGCCGAGTCTAACTCAGCCTGGTATGCCGGTGATAGTGAGATACGCTTGTCTGCGCGCAGAGCATCCGCAGCGCCAAATAACGGTGCCGTCGCTCTAGCCTCGCGCTCCGTACCTCCCAGCGCTCCTAACACTGCAAGCCCCACCAGGCTCCAGTAGAACGAGAACGTCAGTCCGAGCTCGCGGGATCGCATCAACTCATCACTTAATAGATCTCCGGCGCGCTCATAGTTGCCCTCGCGCAGGGACGTCCAACCCGACATAACTAGCGCGTATCCCTCCACTCGCTTGTACCCAATTTTCCTGCTCCTCTGCAGGCTTTCTTCGAATAGTAGACGCGCCACCTCGTAGTCCCCCCGGCAGTAGGCCGTGTGCCCCAGGCTGGCCTGCGCTGATGCCGCGCCGAACGCCTCGCCTACCGCAAGATAGAGCGCAAGGCTCTCCTCCAGAAGTGCCTGAGCAGAAGGAAGATCGCCCAATCCAATCTCAATTTCGCCAAGGTCTTGAAGTGCTGCGGCTGCCCCCCACTTGTTGCCCAACTCACGGAAAAGCTCCAGGCACTTCGCCTGCTGAACGCGCGCCCTCACGTAGTCTCCCTGGGACAGGGCAACTGATCCTAGTATCAGCAGGCCACGCGCCTCCAGTTGCTTATCACCCAACTCGGTAGCTATGCGTATGCTTTCCCCAATGAGCGAGCGGACCTCCGATATATTTCCTCCCTGCAGTGGGGCCAGTCTGCCCGCCACCATCAATGCTGCTGCGTAAATAGCCCTGAGCCCGGGCGGCTCCATCGGCACGGGCTTTGGCGCTATTGCAAGCAGTGCCGTCGTTCTCTCTAGCCCTTCGCTAACGTGGCCCCTCCCGAACCATACCCGCGACAGCGCCGTCGTGAGCCGCAAACCCTGCTGCAAGTTGTCCAGCATCCCCGTTTCCGCATCTATATCGTCTTCTGCCCGGACTTGATACCAATCGAGGGCGGACCTCATGTTGCCTAGGTCGCTTTCCAGCCTGTCAACCCATTCGATCTGCTCCGCTCCCCAGCCGGGGTCTTGTGGTCCGATGAAATGCGCATTGGCCTTCTCGGCCAGCGACAGATAGTACAGAGCATGCTTGTGCCTGGTCTCCACGGCTTCTCCGCCTTGTTCCAACTTCTCCACAGAGTACTCCCGGATCGCCTCAAGCAAGCTGAAACGTGATATCGCGCCTTTCGCATCTGGGCAGGACGTTTGCTTTTCCTCGCGAACCAGATGTTTGTCTGCCAGCGACAAAAGTCCGTCCGATGCGGAAAAGTGCGTACTCGGCTCATGCGCATATGTGCCAGTGACGGCTTCGGACGTGAACCCACTGACGAACACGCCCACGAGTCTGAAAAGGCGCTGCTCGTCAGCGTCCAGCAGGTTATAGCTCCACTCAATAGCGCCCCTGATGGTGCGATGCCTGGCAGGAACATCCCGTCCGCCACCCGTCAGCAATTCCAGGCGATTGCCCAGCCCATGTCTCATCGCGGCGGGCGAGATGTGATTGGCGCGGGACGCCGCTAACTCGATGGCGATTGGCAGTCCGTCCAGCCCCGCGCACAGGGTCGCTACGTCCTCAGCATTATCCGCATCGAGGATGAAGCCCGGCGCAACCTCCTGTGCCCTCTCGACGAACAGCTCTATCGACGGGTAATGCGCCAGCACCTGCACAGACGGATGCTCCCCGGGCCTGGGCACAGCAAGCGGCGGGACAAGGAAGCGGCGCTCACCCCGCACATGCAGCGCTTCGCGGCTGGTGACGAGTACCTTGATCCACGGGCTTGCTTGCATCAACGTCACGAGAGAGGAGGCAGCATCAAGCACTTGCTCAAAATTGTCCAGAACGAGGAGCATCCTGCGCTCTCGAATGTAGCCCAGCAGTGTTGTCTCTACTGAGCGGCCTCCCTCCTCAGCCAGCCCCAGCATGTGTGCCACCGTGGGCAACACGGCCTCAGGGTCCATAACGGGGGCCAGGTCTACGAAGTATGTGCCGTCTTCGAAGCGGTCCAGCAGGCTGGATGCTACC
The DNA here is from genome assembly GCA_038203825.1 of Chloroflexia bacterium. Taxonomy (GTDB): domain Bacteria; phylum Chloroflexota; class Chloroflexia; order QHBQ01; family JADMIH01; genus JADMIH01. The sequence continues at coordinate 44,765 of JBBRDO010000028.1, forward strand.
TGCAAAGCGAGCCGGGTCTTGCCGATTCCCGCTGTGCCGGTGAACGTGAGCAGGCGCGTCTTTGGGTGCAGCAGGATATCACGTGCTGCCTCTAGCTCATTCTCGCGCCCGATAAGTGGGGTGAGCGCGGTGGGCAGGTTAGTTCGACGCGCATACGCAGCGCGCCAGGGGCGAAGCAGAGATGCACCGTTCGGTTCGCCCTCGTCGAGGACGGCACTCGCCTGCCCCGCACGGGCAAACGCAATGAAAGCTTCATGCTCGTCGGCGGGTATGCGGAAGTATGCGGCCAGTGAAGACGCTATCTGGCCGGAGGGTCGGCGTTCGCCCGACTCCAACTTGCGCAGCATGGCTGGTGAGAAACCGAGCTGGTCCGACAACTCGTCCTGTGTGACACCAAGGCGGGTGCGGCGCTGCCTGAGCCAGCTACTGAAGGTAAGATCGGTACTCATAGCCTGTCTCTCAATGCCTACCTCCAAGAATGGCGGCCCCCTGTAGCGTTTTCCATGGGAGGTGGAGACGCAGACGTGCAAACGAGTATAGCACTTTTTGTAGCGATTATGTAACGCCCACGCATGGTTGTTCTGCTTCATAATCCTCATAACACCTGACCCGCAGGCCAGGACACACTACACAAGGAGCAACACTCAATGGGAACAGGTCGCCGTTACAAAGGCTCCAATCTATATCTGGTGCGGCTATGGGCGAAGGGCGGCGATGTAACCGGCAACGGCAGTGTCGAGTGGCACGGCAAGGTGCAGAGGGTCATGGACGGCGAGTCGTACGAGTTCAAGAGCCTGCAGGACTTGGTGGACTTGCTATCGGTAATGCTTTCAAACAATGAACGGAGGTAAGGAAATGGGACGATTTACTACGACAACAGGAATGACAGGATTAGTGGCACTGGCATTGGCACTGGCATTGGCAGCGGTGCTGGGACTGGGAACAGGGCAGCCGGCAGCGGCTCAGGCTCCCACCGATCCAGCATCAGTGGTGGTGGCATTCGAGAAGACCGTAGGCGTTGACGTTGACGCGGGACTTGCACTGATGGCGGATGACGCTGTGCTGAAGATCACTCCTGCGCCGCAGGGCACTACCGGCCTGTGGACCGGCAAAGCGGAGATAAGACAAGGGCTCCAGTATTCCGTGGACCACAAGGTCAAGCGCGAGATCGTGGGTGCTCCCCAGGTTGATGGAACCAAAGTTACGGACACGGTAATGACCACGAACGATTTCTTCCAGATGATTGGCGTGGCGCCTGTGCAGTTCTCGACCGAGGCCGTCGTGGAAGGTGGGAAGCTCAAGTCCTTTGTAACGGTAATAGCTCCTTCCGAGCAAGGGAGAGTGGGTGCGGCGGCGAAGGCTTTCCAGGCCGCGCATGCAGCCCCGGCGCAGCCCGATCCGGCAGCTATCTACCTGGCCTTTGCCAATGGCGTTGGCTCGGCGGATATTGACGGAACGCTCGCCATGGTGACGGACGATGCAGTGCTGAAGATCACTCCTGCGCCGCAGGGCACTACCGGCCTGTGGACCGGCAAAGCGGAGATAAGGCAAGCTCTCGAGTACGCCAGGGACCAAAGTGTGCATCACCAGTTTCCCACGGCACCACGCGTGGACGGAAACAAAGTAACTGCCATGGCCCTTCTGACCAACAGTGTCTTTCAGCAGTGGGGCGTAGCACCTGTGCAATTCTCCAGCGAGGCTATTGTCGAGGGTGGGAAAATCAAGTCTTTCACAAACACAATCGTCCCATCTGAGCTGGCAAGGGTAGGGGCCGGTGCGAAAGCCTTCCAGGCCGCACATGTGGCCCCAACTCCAGCGGGTATGCCGCAAACGGGCGCGGGCGTGCCGGTGAGCACGATCTTGCCCGGTCTCTTGATGATGGCGCTGTGCCTGGTGACCGCTGGCCTCGTCGTTCGACGTTCGAGGTCGCGGGTCTGAGAGGAACTCGTTAGCGAGTAGGCACGAAGATGGGTTACTGCTCTACAGGAGGGCAGTAACCCATCTTCGTGCCTACTACCCGATCTCAAGGTTGCAGGAGAACGCAAGACAGTAACAGATGAAGCCTCTGCGGTACCTACTGGCCGCTGACGTCGAATAGCTGGACCAGGTTGCCCTCGGGGTCTTTCAAGGTGGCGATCCGAATGTCGCCATAGTCTGTGGGGTCCTCGACGAACTCGACCCCTGCCTCCTTCAGGCGCTTCCAGTCTGCGTTGAGGTCGTCGCTGAGAAAGGCGACCATGTGGCGCGACGGGTCGGGGTTGGCGCCGTGTACCTCGCTGTGAGTGCCCAGTCCCAGCGCGGGAGCGTCCGGCCGATCTTCACCGATCTGGACAAAGCCTGGGGTCTGCATGGCTACTTTCAGGCCCAGCACGTCCCGGTAGAACGGCAGGAGATTGTTCAGGTTCTCGCTCCAGATTGATGCGCCTGCAAATTGCTTGATCATTTCTTATCTCCTTTCGAATAGATACTTTTGTACATCCCTCTAATCTGCATTGCCCACTTGGGCGACGATGCCCGATATCCGTCGCGTCCGGGTCTCCAGTGCTTTGGCCTCGCTCACCTGCCGTACGAATTCCTTGCGCCTCGAGTATGCCAGCGCCTCAAAAGCCTCCATGGCCCCGGCCTTAGCAGACAGTGCAGCCCTGAGGTCCTCAGGGATCTCAACGGTGCGGGGTTCCGTGTCCAGTTCAATCGTGACCTCCACCTGGTCCCCACCCTTGACCCCTGATGCTTCCCTCTTGTCAGAGCTGAACGATAGCATAAACTGCCTGTTGGAAACCTGGAC
>JBBRDO010000029.1:0-46652 GCA_038203825.1 Chloroflexia bacterium
GCTGGGTTTGCCATCTCAGGTCACTGTGGCAGAAGCATCGACCCTCTCCGCTCATAAGGAAGAGACCATAGGGGCCCACTCTATCCTCGATGCAATAGCACAAATCCGCTCATGCAGCCTGGTGCTCGTTGAGGGAGGCCCCCACCTCCTCGGTGACTTCCTGGCCGAAAACCTGATCGACGAGCAGTTCCTCACCCTGTCCCCCCAGCTAATAGGCCGCGACGACTCCAGCCGCGAGCTCCACCTAGTAGAAGGACACGCTTTCGCCCCCGCCGACCCCCTCTGGTGCAAACTGGGCGTGATAAAGCGCTGCGAGAGCCACCTTTTTCTGCGCTACATGTTCCAGAACGACTTCGCAAATTAAGCCAATTACCCAACAAGCCAAATAACTTGCACAATGGGCGCTCACTTCTGCGCCAAAAGACCGCTTATGGCCTCCGTTTCTGGTGCGGATATACTCCCTGTCTATCTGCTTTCGACCTCGTCTTGACAGTCAAAACCCAATTGTGGTATATCCTGTTTATGTGCCAGGCCTTTGTTCCGTAAGTGGCCTCTTCGCCCCCATACGGTTCATCTACAAAGGAGCATAAGCGTGCGTGCAGCTACCCTGAAGCGGTTCATCTTGTTCGTTGTCCTCTTACTTTTGCCCCTCGTAGCCAACTCGCGGAGCGCATACACACAGGCGAGTCAGATCACCTTTCCCGAAACCGGCAAGACCCTCACCGGCGGCTTTCTCGCTTACTGGCAGCAAAACGGTGGCCTTGCCCAGTTCGGCTTCCCCATCTCGAACGAGATATCAGAGCAAAGCCAAACTGACGGCAACATCTATATTGTGCAATACCTCGAGCGCTCGGTCTTCGAGTACCATCCGGAAAACCAACCTCCCAACGACATCCTCCTGCAACTCCTCGGCGTCGCTCGCTACACTGGCACCTACCCCACCGGCGCGCCCGCGCAGAGCCCCAATCAGGATGCAGGTTCCGTCTTTGTTCCCGAAACCGGCCATCGCATTGGTAACACCTTCTACCAGTACTGGCTCTCGCATGGCGGTCTGCGCCAGCAGGGCTATCCTATCTCGGATGAGTTCTCCGAAGTCTCCGACCTGAACGGCCAGCCCTATCTCGTTCAGTATTTTGAGCGCGCAGTCTTTGAGTATCACCCAGAGAACCCCGACCCAAACAAGGTGCTTCTCTCCCAGCTTGGCACCTTCCTTTACGGCTCGCGTTACTCAGCCGGTGGGCAGTCGGTCGCTACTCCCGCCGGTGGCTCACCGTTCCCTCGGGGCAACATCACCCAGGCCCAGGTCACTCGCGTTGTCGATGGGGACACTATTGAAGTCTCGATTGGCGGCACCCTGTATAGAGTTCGCTATATCGGTATCGACACCCCGGAAACAGTGGCCCCGGGCCGGCCGGTCGGTTGTTACGGCCCCGAAGCTAGCGCAGCCAACAAAGCCCTGGTTGAAGGAAAGACAGTTACCCTTGAGAAGGATGTCAGCGACGTTGATCAATACGGACGCCTCCTTCGCTACGTATATGTCGGCAGCACCTTCGTCAACGCCGAATTGGTGCGGCAGGGTTATGCCCATGCCTACACATATCTCCCCGACGTAAAGTACACCCCCTATCTCCTGAGCCTTCAACAGGAGGCCCGCGATGCCCATCGTGGTCTCTGGGGTGCTTGCTGATCCTGGCTCCCATCTACAACATCTCTGCTAGCGTTACCACCAGCCACCTCCCAGCAACCCGCGCCCCACGCACAACAAAAGCTCCCTTCTACATAACACAGAAAGGAGCCAAACCTACACTTACCAATCGAAAAAGGGTACAGGGACACTCCCCTGCAAGGGTATGAGCGTAGCGGGGGCGGGGTGTCCCGTGGCCCTCTATCTCCCTTATAGAGGCTCCCTCTTCACATCGATCTTCCCCATTCCCGAGCCTACAGGCCCGGAATCATGTGGTTACGAAAGGCATCTATGAACAACCGGTAATCAGCCAACACACCCTGCCCGTATTCCTGGCCGAAATCTACGATATGGCGGGCAAACTCATCTTCTCGCCCTGCGAGTACACCATGTATCGCCTCATCCGTAGAGAACGGTACCAGCGTCTGATCGCTGTCGGTGTCCGAGACACAATGGATTTTGGCGACTGCTTTGCCCAGGTAATCCAGCAAATGCAGAATTTCCTCCATCTCATTTATATCGTCCCATTCCAGATCGGCTGAGTATGGCGATACCTCAGCCACCAGATAGCCAACACCCTCCAACGTAGTGTAGCCCAGCCATGGATCCGCATACGCCTGCAAAGCGCGCTGAGAAAGCACTGTCCGGTGGCCGTCATGCAGGAAATAACTGCTGATAGCGCTGTCTTTAATCGCCCGGCTCGGCGATGCCACCTGCGCCTGCTTCATATACAGGATGATATCATTCTCCAACGCCTGCGTCGGCCCCTCGACCAGCACGTTATACGAGGGAAGGCCCGCACTACCAATGCCCACTCCCCGCCGCGAGACCATATCCTTGATGTTATAGCTCACCTTGCTCTGGCGTTTGGCGGCCGGAATCGTCTCCAGGTACTGCGTAAACGCTTCCTCCACCACAGACCGCGTCGTCGAGTTCACGGGGCGGGTGTCTTTGTTCAGGGCGAAGTGACGGTCGTACTCCTCGATGACTGTGTTGCGGTTGAGCAGGGCGATGCGGGTATCGAGTCGAGCGGCGCGCAAAATATCGAGCAGCTTGCCGTCGGTGTTGCCCAGCGTGAGGGCAAAGTTCTGGGTGTATTTCGATTTGGCGAAGCGGGCCACCTGCGCCATGTAGCTACGTATCACCGTATCTATCATCTCGCTTATTTCATCATCGCTCAACGCCTTCTGGTAGCCCAGCAACGCCAGACTGGCCGCCAGCCTCTTCAGGTCCCACGTGAAGTGCCCTATATAGGCTTCGTCAAAGTCGTTCACATCGAACACCAGCACACCCTGGTTGTTCATGTAGGTGCCGAAATTCTCGGCGTGCAGGTCGCCTTGTATCCACACTCTGCCCGTTTGCTCATTAGCAAAGGGATCATCCTCCCCCGCTACGTCGGCGTAGAACAGGCCGGCACTACCTCGGTAGAATGCGAAGGGTGTCGCAGCCATTTTGCGGAACTTACCCCGAAAAGCGTCGGCGTCGGCTCGTATTAGGTCGCCAAAGCATTCTACGAACGTGTCTATAATGAACTGTTGCCGCTGCTTGGGGCTTCCCCCGCGAATGGAATCAGTACTGGGAAGCATATACGTTGAGCCCCCTTTTATAAGTCAGGACCTCCACAAATCAGCTTTCGCCCTGAACTCCTATTATGGTAGTACAAAAAACATCGCACGAGGCAACAGCGCCACTAATAGCATATCGCCTGAGGCGCGAATGTGCAACCCTGAATATAAAACGCATCCACCGGAGATTTCATCGCTGAACCCCGTGAAGCGCTCTGGATCGCTCTGCCGTCGCTACACGAACCGCTATTCACGTAGTGACGTTCTCTTGATAACCGCAAAAACGTACGTCTGGGGTGGCTGATGGGACTCGAACCCACAACATCTTCATCCACAGTGAAGCGCTCTGCCATTGAACTACAGCCACCATATTTGCTAACAACGCACTCTCCGACCCCCCGCACACTAAGTGTACTTGATCTCGAGGCTTAACTCAAAACCGAGGCACGAGAATCCGTCATTAATAAGCGGGTTGGTAGGGGCCAGCACTTGCGAGTAAGCCGAGTTCTGTTCTAGACGACCATCTCTCTCGACCCCTTGCGGGATCGCCTGCCTCATCACTTCAGCAGGTGCTCTCGACTTTCGACCGGCTCGGCGAGTCGCCTGTCGCCTATGGTTGCCCATAGACTGCGGTCGTTTCGGAGATTGCTACAGGGAGGATTGCCCTTTTCACTCCACTTTCGTGGCTGTTGTCTCTGTTGCTCTCGCCCCCTCGCGGAGGCGCCTGTTTTGGACTGTCAGGACCTGCGACCGGCCCTGCCCACACTTTCACGTGGCACCCTGCTCATTAGTAGCTCGGACTTTCCTCTACCTTGCGGTAGCGGCCGTCCTGCGCATGCTAACCTTGTCCAACCCTTTGCCGCTTACGTTATTACCGCTCGTTTAGAGACGGCGTTTGTTAAGATACCGTGTTCCGGGGCAGGGATTCGAACCCCAATACTCAGATCCAAATTCTGATGTCCTACCATTAGACGACCCCGGATCGCCGGCGCCTATACAATTATACCGTATCTAGAATACCGAGTCAAAGCATTCCGCCCCATCGGCCACCCCCTCCCGCACACCTCGATCCCCCTCCTTCATAGAACCGAAGGTCGCACTGTGGTGTATTAAACTATGTACTCCTGAACATCCACCGACCGGCTATAGCGCACGCACCCTGCCGTTTGGTATAATCGACTTACCGCCCTGACCACTTTCCCGCGTGTCCCGTCCCCGGTAGGCTGCCCTGGCCTACATCTATCCTCCCATTAGTCTCTCCTCGAAAGCGACCCATCTATGCGGGCCTTCCACTCTCGCCTCTTTCCGACTCTCCTAATCCTCATAGCTGCAATTCTGCCGGCTGTTATCTCCCTGCCCTCCTCCGCGCTCGCTCAAACCGCGCCCTCAACCGGCGAAAATACGCTCACCACTAAATACTTCACCATTATCTACCCCGACGGCGAACTCGCCTCAGCCCAGTGGTACGCGGGCTTCATCGATGACGTCGACGATGGCGTCTCAGAGATGCTCGGCAGTAACCCGCTCACCGGCCTAACGCTCCATATCTATGCCACTGAGGCCGACTACATCGCTGCCAACCCCGCCGCAGCCGACCACGCAGGCATCATGGCTCACGCTACCCCTGATAAGCTCGAAGTAGGTGTGGCTGTCGAGCGCCTGAGACAGGTGGCCCCGGAGATCGCCACTCAGAGCTTCCGCCATGAGATGACGCATGTAGTCGCGGGCGCTCTCTCCGGCCAGAACCTACCAGTCGGCTTCCAGGAAGGCCTCGCCCAGTACAACGAGCTCTCGACCCAGCGCGCCCAGTCTTCCATGCAGGCCCTCAAGAACGCCCTCGACACTCATATGTCTCTCCTCTCCTGGGAAGACCTCAACAACCCCACTATATTCGGCCAAAATCCCGCCCTCGCCTATCCCGAGGCCTACAGCATCATGGCCTTCCTGGCCGACAAATATGGCATGCGCGACTTCGCCGACTTCCTGCTCGCCCTGCAGCGCGGTCATCCCTGGGCCGATGCTCTCGGCATCTCTTATGCGCAGTCCTGGAGGCCACTTCAGGCCGCGTGGCGCTCCTATCTGCCCGGCTTCTTGAGCACAGGTTGGCAAAAGAACCTCTTTACCTACTATGACCTCAGCCCCGGCATTGCCCTCTATGACGCCGGACAATTCAAGCAGGCCGTCGCCCACTTCACCCAGTCAAAGGCCCTCTACGAGCAGTTGGGCCGCCCCACTCGTGCCCAGACCGCCGCCGACTACCTCGATAAGGCGCGTACTGCCTCCAGCGCGGAAGACCAGGCGACGCGGGCGCGCTCCGCCCTCGAAAGCTACGACTACGAATCCGCCTACACGCTCTCACAAAGAGCAGTACAGGCCTTCGGCACTCTTGACTTGAAAGCACAGTCCGACGCTGCGGGCGAAACCGTCGCCCTGTCCCAGAAAGGCCTCGGCGGCGTGGCCAGCCTTGACAACGCGAAGGCGAACATGGGCGGCCTGAACATCTTCGCCGCGAGGTCCGATGCCATGTCAGCCGCGCAGGTCTTTGCCTCCCTTGGTGACAAGCCCCACGCGGCCGAGGCCACTCAACTGCTGTCGCAGCTATCCGGCACAACCACCCTTATCGGCTTCGGTGTGCTGGGTGCCGGCCTGCTGGCTCTTGTCTCAGGTCTCGTCGTGGGCGTCCGCAGGTGGTACGACGATCGCGGCCGCACCCGTGCAAGAACAGCGAGCGCACGCCTGCTGAGCGTCGGAGAGGAGAACCCGGAGTGGATGTAAACACCAACACGCCCGCAGGCAGTCCCGGTTCTGCGCAATCTGCTCGCCTCAGCGCCCGGCTTCTGGAATACAGCACCCTCCAGACCTTGCGCAGACGGCGCATCTACCTGGGCGCGGCGGCTATACTCGCGGCCCTCGTCTGGCTCGTACTTGCCCTCCTGTACTATTTCAATAAAGAGGTGCCGAATGCCCTACTGTGGGGTCTTGCCGCCAGTATTGCCCTGCCTATCATAGCTCTCCTGACAGTGCAACTCCGCAAGCCCACCGAAGCCGAAACCGCCCGCATGCTGGATAGTCTGCTCGATGACCGCCAGCGAGTAATAACGTCGGTAGAGCTGCTGAACGGCTTGACGCCCTCCAACGCCAAGGACTCCGCCACGCCTCCCTTCGCCGATTCCGACTCTCCTATCGTGGGAGCGCAATTGGCCAGCACCGCCCGCATGCTCGACAGTGTCGAGCCTCGCGTGCTCTACCCCACGAAGATGCCCGTTGGCCCCATGCTGATCGCAAGCGCGCTGGTAGTATTAGCCCTCGGCGTATGGCTGCTGCGGGGTGCCGGCGATGACCCCGCTCTAGCTGCCGGGGGCCTGCCTCCCAGTACTGACACCACACAGGCCGTAGCTACTGCTACCGCCCTCGCGGGTCTCCCCGACTCGCCCCAGAGCCAGCCCCAGCAGGACCCCCAATCTGCCCCCCCCGCCACCGCTCAGGCAGACTCAGGCAGCGGCACGGGCGCTTCCGGCGATCAGACCCAGCCCGGCGGAAGTGGCAGCGCAGGCTCAAGTGGCACCACGAGCCAGCTATCTCCCCAGCAGGCCCAGCAACAGGCCGACTCCTCGCGTAACGCCGAGAAGTCCCTTCAGCGGTTGGCGCAGGCGCTCGACGGCCAGGGCGTCACCCAGGGCGTGGCCGACGACATTCGCAAGGGCGACTATAAAGGCGCGGGCGATGCACTCTCCGACCTGGGCGCGAATAATGACCAGCTTTCGCAGGACGCCAAAGATAGCCTCGCCCAGAGTCTGGACGCCGCCGCAGACGACTCGTCAAGCACCCCCGGCCTGCAAAACGCCGAGCGCAGGGCCGCCCAGGCTCTCCGAAATGGCGATTACAACAAAACCCGGCAGGCTCTGGAAGACCTGGGACAGGCAGTAAAGGACGCCGGCAAAGACGTAGTGCCCCAGCAGGATCTGGCCAGGAACTTCCCTACTGCGCAACCTAACGGTAGCCAGTCCCAGGGCCAGGGCAACCAATCCGGCCAACCGGGTGACCAGAGCCCGAGCCCGAGCCAGCAGGGACAGGGACAGAGCCAGGACCAATCTCAAGCACAGGGCCGGCAGGGCGATCAATCCCAACAGGGACAAGGCCAACAGGGAACCGGCGGCCAGCCTGATCCGGGCAGCAACGGCTCTTCTCCCGAGAATGGCCAGAGCAGCAACAGCAGCGGTGGAACCTCCACGCAGGGCTCCCAGGGCAACACCTCCGGCAGCCCGGGCGCAACCGGCGGCAGCAATCCCGGCTTGCCCGGCGAAGGCAGCAAGGTTGAAGGACCTCTGGGCCAGGGCCTGGACGCTGCGGGCAACCCCTTTGAGATCCAGGGCAACGACAACCCCGATCCCAACAGCACGCGCCCCGGCGACCCCCAGCAGCCTTCCGCGCTCACCCTGGACACCGGCCCCGGCACCTCCGGCAGCGCATCCGGCCCCTCGACCGGCGGCCCCGTAGACGCAACCGGCGAGAGCGCAGCTCCTCCCGTCGGCCGGTGGGGGATCATACAGAGATACTTTAGCCAGGATCAGAAGTGAAGCACGCCACGCAGAGAGCCAGGCACCCTCGCTCACTGCTCCCCATGTTAGGAGTGACAGCTTGAACGATACAGCACCCGTAGTAGACGTACAGGTCAGCGACAGCATCAGACGCATGATGACTTCTCTAGAGGAAGAGCTGGCGGGGGTCATCGTGGGCCAGCGCACCATCGTGCGTGGCGTGCTCACAGCCCTGCTCGCCGGGGGAAACGTCTTGCTTGAAGGCGTGCCCGGACTGGGCAAGACCCTCCTGGTGCGCACCCTCGCCGAATGCATGAACCTGACCTACAGCCGCATACAGTTCACGCCCGATCTCATGCCCTCCGACATCGTCGGCACCGACGTGATCATGGACAGCGGCGACGGCCAGAGCCGTGGCTTTACCTTCAATCGTGGGCCGATCTTTGCCAACCTTATTCTTGCCGATGAGATCAACCGGGCCACGCCGCGCACCCAGTCCGCCATGCTCGAAGCCATGCAGGAGTTCTCCGTGACCGTCGGTCGCCAGACCCACAGGCTCCCCCAGCCCTTTTTCGTGCTAGCAACTCAGAACCCCATAGACCTGCAAGGGACATATCCCTTGCCCGAAGCGCAGCTCGACCGCTTCTTCTTCAAGCTGATAGTTGACTATCCCTCTGTAGAAGAACTGAAGGAGATAGCCCGCCGCACAACCGGGCGCGCAGAAAAGAGGGCCACCGTCGTGATCAGCGCCGACCAGTTGCTCGACCTGCAGGCCGTCGTTCGTGACGTTCCCGTCGCCGAGCCTGTGCTCGACTACGCCGCTCGGCTCGTCATGGCCACCCACCCCGACGCGGGCGCCACTATAGCCCGCAAGCTGGTCCGCTACGGCGCAAGCCCCCGCGCAATTCAGGCCCTCGTGCTGGCCGGCAAGGTGAACGCGATCATGTCCGGGCGCTACAACGTCTCCTATGAGGACTTGCGCCGCGTGGTTCTCCCTGCCCTCCGGCACCGCCTCGTTCTGAACGTCGAAGCCCAACTACAGAACATAGACACCGACGCGGTCCTCAACCAGATCGTCTCAGAAGTGAAGTAACACGGTCGCCCCATGATTGGTAACGAAGCACAACCGGCCCCCGACAACGCGCCGCAACCGCAGATTCCCCGCCGTGGCCTCCGCTCATCCGTTAGCGACTGGATCGCGGGCCTGCGCCATGCCGACGCAACCCCCATCTCTGCCCGCTTGCGTGACAACGACCTCGTGGTGGACACCGACCTGCTGAAGAAACTGGACAGGCTGTCACTCAGCGTGGGCAACGACCTGATTGGCGGCCTGATGGGCGAGCACGTCGCGGTGCGCAAGACTATGGGCATCGAGTTCTCCGACTTCCGCCCCTACAGTATGGGCGACGACCTGCGGCGCGTCGACTGGAACGCTTATGCTCGCCTCGGCACTCTACATGTCCGCCAGGCCCAGGCCGAGCACGACACCACCCTCTACCTCCTCGTGGATGCCAGCCCCTCGATGGACTTCGGCACCCCCTCCAAGTCCCTGACCGCGCGCAGGCTCGCAGCCTCCTTCGGCTACGTCGCCCTGGCCCACCTCGACGCTGTCGTTATGGCGACCCCCGGCGCCGGCTTCGGCGATAAGGCGCAGACCAACCCCAATCCCCACGTCCCAACCCAGCGCTTTCGCGGTCGTGCCGAGTCGGGCGCGCTGTTCCGCACCTTGCAGGGACTGAAGTCTCAGTCCACTTCCGGCTTCAACGGCACCCTTGGCGCGTGGGTGGGCGAAAGCTCAGGCCGCGGGCGAGGCCGCATCGCCGTAGTCATCTCAGATCTCCTCCTCGATGGTTGGCGCAACGGCGTGCGAGCCCTCGTGGCTGCCGGTTTCGCTGTCACACTGCTGCACGTCCTCAGCCAGGAAGAGCTTGACCCCGGCGAAATGGGTGACCTCGAACTGCTGGATAGCGAAACGGGCGAGCGACTGGAAATGTACCTGGGCAAAGAGGGTATGGCCGAATACGACCGCCGCCTGCAAGCGTGGCTGGCCGAAACTGAGGCCTGGTGCCGTGCTCAGGGCGCGGGCTACTTGCGCGTTATGAACGATTGGGACGTGGAGCGCGTGATGCTCGAGACCCTCAGGCGTCGCGGCGTGATCTCCGGTTGATAGAAATGGATAGGTTATCTTGAGCTTTCTAAACTGGCTTGGTGTGTTATGGCTGGCGCTGGTGCCCGTACTGGTGTTGGTCTATATGTTCCGACCGAAGCGGCGGCCCACTCGCGTGCCGAGCCTGCGCTTATGGCAGGCCCTGCCCCACGTCGAGCGCTCCACCTCCCAGTTGCGCCCTCCCCCCATCACCCTCCTCCTGATCCTCCAGGCGATCCTTCTTGCTGCCGGTGCTCTCGCCTTGGCCCAACCCGCTCTCACCGCCCCCGGAGTCGGCCTGCAGGTGGTGGCAATCGACGCTTCGGGCAGCATGCTCACAGCCGACGTGGGCGCGTCGGGCAACCGCTTTGACGCTGCGAAGGTCGAAGCTCGCAAAGTCGCAGACGGCCTCGGCCTTACCGACAAGGTTACCCTCCTGCGCGTGGGCGCGAACGTCACTACCGAGTGCGCGGCCTGCGACAGACCGACCTTCTTGCAGGCCCTTGACAGGCTACAGCCCGGAGCGGGCAGCGCTAACATGACCACCATGCTCGAGGTGGCCTCCGGCCTGGCACGCCACCTGAACGACGGCTCCGTCCTGCCCCTCACCGTTATCTCCGATGGCCAGTTCACTGCTGTGGCGGCCGAAGGCAGTGAGCGTCTTTCCCTGCGCTTCGTGCAGGTCGGCAGCCCCTCCGGCGGCGACAACCTGGCCGTTACCGCCCTGAGCGCACGCCGCCCTCCCGATGGCCGCACAGGCTGGATAGCTTTTGCGCGCATTGAGAACAGGTCCTCGCGCTCCATCAACATAAGCGTGAAGGCTCTGGCCGACACCGTCCCCCTCCCCGAGCGTGCGCAAACCGTCCCCGCCAATGGGTCGGTTGGTATCACCTGGCAGGTGGCCGCCGGCACCTTCAGCTTTACGCTCAACGTTACCCCCGGCGATGCGCTTGCCGAAGATGACCACGCCACCATCTTCCTGCCCGTTGATGGCCAAACCAAAGTGCTCGTGGCCTCCGATCAACCCGCCCTCTACACACGTGCACTGGGTGTCATCGACGGCCTCGGCACAGTGACCACCACTCTTGACGGCCTGAACCCGGTCGCGAGCGTGGGCGGTTTCGCCTTCACGGTTGCAGATGGCGCCCTTCCTGCCCTCCTTCCCCCCGGCGGCCTCTTGCTCGTGAACCCCACCGGTGATGGCACCCCCGAGAGTGTCCAGGCCGCATCCGACGCCCTTGGTCTGACATTGACCGGCAAGGCCACCGACATACACGCCGGCAATGTGACCACAGATCATCCTCTCGTGGCGGGCATGGACCTTAGCGCCCTGGTGGTCGCCGATGCTAACAGCGTCACGCCCCCCGAGTGGCTCCAAACTGTAGTCGACTCCTCCGCCGGCCCACTTCTGCTCGCCGGCGAAAAGGACGGCAGGCGTATCGTCGTCCTGACCTTCGACCCGCGCCAATCAAATCTGCCCAAGCTCGCGGCCTTCCCTCTGCTGATGGCAAACATCGCCGACTGGCTTTATCCCCTCTCAAGTATGCAGGCCGTCTCCCCCGGTGCGACCCTGCGCCTCCCCTCCGGAAGCGTCGTACAAACTCCTAATGGGCGCAACATCGACACGGGCAGCACGGGTCTCTTCGTCAATACGGATGAGGCCGGTATCTACCAGGTGGCCGGGAAGGGGCAGCCCACATCGCACACCGTGCAGTTCGCGGTCAACGTGGCAGATAATGGCGGCGCAGCCACCCCCGAAGTAACCCACCCCGAGTTGAACCGTCCCCAACAGGGCACCTGGGGCGAGCAAAGCCACAGCGACATCTGGTTCGCCTTTGCGGGCTTCTCCCTGGCTCTACTCCTGACCGAATGGCTGGTTTACTGCTGGAAACGAGGTAGTGTGTGAGCAACTTCACCTTCCTGTACCCCATCCTACTCCTGCTCCTGCCTGTTGCAGTCCTGCTCGTGGTCTTGCCCGCCTTCAGGCTCAGCGCCTTCTCGCCTGTGCGGCGCACCCTCGCCACTCTTCTGCAAGCCCTCAGCGCGGCTCTACTCGTGGTCGCCCTCGCCCAGCCTGTCCTGGCCGGGGTCGACCCTCGCTATGATCTCGTGGTCGCCCTCGATGCCTCCAACAGCCTTAGTCCCGCCAGCAGAACCGCTGAGATACAGTACGCCCAGACCGTGTTGCATGACGCGGCAGCCGGCCAGTCCGTGCGCTTCATCTCCGTTGGCAAGCAGGCGATCTTGCTGACCCCAGAAGACGTGGCCAGCGGCCAGTGGGCGTCCGGCAGCGCCCAGGCTTTCGGCTCCCAGCGCAGTACCGACCTCTCTGCCGGCCTGCGATTGGCGGGTAGCCTCCTCGGCGACGAGGGGCGGCGAAGGATCGTGCTGGCCACAGATGGCTGGGAAACTCAGGGCGACGTGGCAGACGAGGCCCAGCGCTTGCGCTCCCGTGGTATTGACGTGCAGGTCGTTGCGCTCAACGCTCTGGGCGAGCACGAAGTAGTGGTCGAAGCCCTCAATATGCAGAGTTACGCGCGAGTAGGCGACCCTGTGCCCGCCGAGCTGCATATTTACAGCACTCAGGCCGTCACCGCCACCCTCTCCCTGCTCGTCGATGGCACACCCGCCCCGCCTCGCGTGATCTTGCTCGACAAGGGCGAGAACACCCTCCCTCTCCAGCAGACCGCCGGCGTTGAGGGCTTCCACCGCGTCGAAGCGCAAGTGCAGACGGGCGCCGGTGTCGATACCAACACTGAGAACAACAGCGCCTTCGCGGGCCTCGTCGTGAAGCCCACCCCCAGGGTCCTCGTGCTACAGGAGCGCGTCGGTGAGGGCACCCTCATCTCCCAGGTGCTGGGCCAACAGGGCATCGAAGTTGACCTCGTCTTCCCTGCGGCCGTGCCACCCCGCGTGGAAGACCTCTCCCAGTACGACTCGATCGTCCTGGTCGACGTGGCCGCGACCAGTTTCACCCTGGACCAGCAGAAGACCCTGCAAGAGTATGTGCGTCGCTATGGCCGTGGCCTGGTGGCGATTGGCGGCGAGACAGCATTCGGCAAAGGCGATTACGCCGACACCGTCTTCGATGACATGATGCCCGTCTCCTCCCAGCCCGCGCCGCGCCCCCAGCAAGGCAATATAGCGCTAATACTGGTGATCGATAAGTCGTCCAGTATGCGCAACAGTGGCAACCTTTCCGATCCTCATTCGGTGGACAAGTTCAGCATGGCCCTGCGTGCCGCCGAGCTGGCGGTCGACTCATTGCGGCCTGGCGATCAGGTGGGAGTGCTTGCGTTCGACAACGCCTACGAGTGGGCGGTGCCGATCCAATCCATCACAAGCGACAACGAAAAGAACGTTATCAAAGGCAAGATCCTGCAGATTCACCTCGGCAACAGCACTGCCATTTATAGTGCGCTGGCCGAGGCAGCTCGCGCTATACGCCAGATAGACGTGCCGAACCGCCACATTGTGCTCTTGACCGATGGTATGGACCAGGGCTACCACGACTATAACCCCCTGCTCGAAAGCCTGCGCAACGACACGATACACCTGTCGACTATCGGCATCGGCAGCGATGTGAGGAAAGACTTCCTCATCCAACTGGCGCGCGACGGCCTGGGCAGATACTATTTCACCGAGCAACCCGAAAACCTGCCCAAGATCGTGTTCAAAGAGATAGACCTCGCCACCCGAGAAGCCACTTTGCTCGGAACCGTTCAGCCCCACATAGCCTCCCTGAGCCCCGCCCTCAATGGCCTCCGCCCGCAGGATATTCCGCAACTTAGCGGCTACGACATCACCCAGCCCAAGGACGCGGCGACCACGGCCCTCCTTTCCGATGCGGGTGACCCTCTACTGGCGCACTGGCAGTACGGCCTGGGCCGCGTGCTAGCCTTCACCTCCGAGGCCGGGCAGGGCTGGGGCGCGCAGTGGGCCTCCTGGTCCAGCTTTGGCGAGTTCTGGAACCAGGCTGTACGTTGGACCATGGGTTCGCCTGAGAGCAAGATACTGCAACCCTCAGCGCAATTGGTCGGAGTCGCGGGTGTGACGGCTTCGGTACAGCAAGCTGCCGTAATAAGCAATACGCAGACGGCCCTCGTCTCTGTCGAAAGTCTGAACGCCGACAACAGCTTCGCCGACCTTGCGAGCGTGACGGCAGGCGTAAAGTCCCCTTCAGGGGTGGTTACCAGCACTATCTTGCTGCAAACCGCCCCTGGGCACTACGAAGGACAGGTGCCCCTCGGCGAGCCTGGCTCCTACGAGGTGCTCGTGCATCGCGCTGCCTCAGACGGCATCGAGGCCGCCAGCGAAGAAATCGGCCTTAGCGTGCCCCCGGGCGCCGAATACCTGCATGCAGGCACCAACGATCTGCTGCTCAAGCGCGTCAACGGAGGCGCGGCCTACTATCGCCCCGACGAGCCCGACCAGGCGCTCGACGCGAGCCAGCTGCCGGGCGCTACCCGCAAGAACGAGCCTCTCTGGGGCTGGCTGTTCGCTCCGGCCTTGATCCTGCTCATAGCAAGCGTGGCCGTTCGCCGCGTAGACTTCCGCGCCGGGCGCCGCCCTGTCCCCTCACCTCAATCGCCCGTCCCTCCAGATCCGCAGGAGGCCACCACCGATCTCGAACCACTCGCCGAGGACGACGCCTTCGACGAGGAAGAGTACATCCCCCGCTAGCAGACGAGAGTTGGGTGCGTGTCGGTATTGTGCGCGTTCCTGGGTAAGTTACTCACCACTGGTATTGCTGACGAGCCTGGCGTTCAGCAGGCGCGCCAGGCCTTCACCACCCGCCTCCATGACCTTGTCGTGGTTCCACGAAAAGATCGGCCGGGCAATCGGCGCGAGCAGGTTAAGAACGCGCTTGCTTGTGGATACGTCCCAGTTGTACTGCACTCTGGTGACAGCCCCCTTCTGCGAAAGCTGCCACCGCCCTGTTCCGTTCAGTTCGCCCTCTGCAATACCCACGATCACGTGAGGCTCTTCAACCTCCACCACGCGCAAGTTGAACGTGAGCTTATAAGGTAGAGGCGACGCCCAGGTGTAACGCCTGATCCCACCCACGCCGTTCTCATTCCCCTTCTTTAGCTCAACGACCTTCGCAACGTACTTCCACCACGAAGGCCATTTCTCCGATTCCTTGATTGCTGTCCAAACGCTTTCTATGGGCGCTTCCACTTCCCAGATGCTGACAAATGAGTATTGTGGCACTTATCTCTCCGCTGGAGTCATATTGCGTTCCTGTCAGTAGTCGTGTCGAACAGGTTACCCAACTTGCGCAGTCCGTTCTCTACTAGATGGCGACCGGTTGCTTGACGTTCCTCTGCTGCATCGATATGTAGATCCAGGCGAGAAAGGCCAGCAAGCCCACCATGCCTACCAGGAATAGCCACGTGGTTGGCCTGTCGGTCAGGAAATCGCCCCAGGCCCGTGCAACCCCCACCAGTATAAGCGCGATACCGATCAGTTGGCTCTCAAGCACGATGCGCCAGGCGCTCCACCTCGGCTCTCGCGAGAACATCAGCCCCACCATGCCTGGCAGCGCGAACCATCCGGCTACGACTCGTGCTGTGAGCTGGGTAAGTGTCCATGGCCACACGCTGATAGCGACATCCGGAAATATGAACATGAACAGGGCAATAACCGTCATTCCCGCACCTACTACCCCGATTATCTGCCGGTATATGGCCGGCACAATCAGCTCCGTCGGCTCCGGTGTAACTGGGTCTGTCACCCGGTTGCGCAACCACAATATTGGCACAAGGATCGGGGTTATCAGGTAGAGCACCAGCCACGCGTAAAATGAGATGTGGTTGTGGTTGAACTTATCCCAATGAATGATAGTGGCCAGTGCCATGAACCAAGTGAACGCAGCTATCGGCAGGAAACCGTTAGTGTACCAGTGCCACTTCCCGCCCATTGTCAGCCTTATGAAGAAATACGACCCCGAAATATAGCCTGCGCCCATCAGCAGGGGCGTCATGGCCGGCTTGATCGTCCAGGCAAAGAGCGTAGCGGTATCGTTCGGGAAGAAGAAGAGCATGATGAAGGCAATAACCAGGAAGGGCGGAATGCATGCGCCTATCCATCGCGTTTCGGGGAAGATCCGATCATCGCGCACCACTCCTGCCATATTCGCCCGATCTGTGCCAGAGCCGTCGCCTGGTTTTATGATGGTATCGTTTGGAATTTGTGCCACGTTGGAACCTCCTGAAGCAGAGAAATCACAAATATCCCCACGAACATCAGGCGACTGAGTGCGACGGAGGGCTGGAATGATGCGAGGTTCCTGGGCGCGTCACGGCTATAGCGCATATTATAGCGGCACCTGCTGCCAAATACAATACGCGGATTCCCCTCTAGGGGCGTACCACGAGGCTGCCCCGGTGCGTGCTGAGATCGACCTGCACATAACCACGCTGGAAATCGCGCCTCCACAGCCCGGGCGAAACCTCACTGCAAGTGCCCGTTGGCGCCCCGAGTTGCCGTGCCGTATCGTACTCCGGGTAGAGCCACATCTGCTCATAGTAGGTGTCGTAGCGTGTGTAGCGGAAGGCCGATTGTGTGCCGTCGCCCTGCGCAACCAGCAAGTACGAGGCAAGGCTGAGCCGCATCCTGTCTGTATCGTCCTGCGCTCCCTGCCCCACCATCACCAACCCCTTGCCCGCGGCGAGCCAGCGTCCTGCCCGCTGAATCTGCGCTTGCCACTGCTCAGTAGAGCGCCAGCCGTCCAGCCACTTCACCGCGAACGACTCGTCCATCGCCCCGTCGAGATAGGGGGCGTAGGCGTCCCATGCATCGGCTCGCAAGCCTCCGCCCACCAGGTTGGCCCATACCGGGTAATTGTCGCCGAGGGTCTTTCTGGCATCGGCTAACCAGCCCGCTGATGCCTGCTTCCACGCTGCATCGGTGCTGTACTCCTGCACCTTGCCGTCGCTGTTCTTCAACTCAGAGGTCATCCTGGTCAGGTCCAGGTCCACATTATCCAGCCATACCCCATCGTAGAACCACACGTCCTTGATGTAGGTAAGCCTCTGCATTGCGAAGGCGCGCCACCCTGGGTCTGCCGGGTTCATCATATAGGTAATGCGGCCCGACCCGAAATAGTCGTCCACAAGCCTCTGTCCCGCACCATTGTGCAGGAACCACGACTCGTGCCCGTTGACATAGGTGCAGAAGTCGCCCTTGAAGAAAGCAAGCTGGTTGTCGTGCGGGGTGTAATTCGCATCGCAGGGCTGTGACCCGTCGGCGTATGGTCCTGGGCCCTCAATAGAGTTCATGCCCGTGTACGTCAGGATCGGGCCTTTGTAACCTGCGCTTCTCAGTTCATCGCGGAAGGGTATATCTGCCGCCCCTGTGAGATGGATATAGCTGCTCTGGGCAGCAACTTGCTCTGCCGTTGTGCCGTCCTGCGGCGGCTTGTGAAACCACGCCAATCCGAATGGGGACTGGTTGGCGTTGGCGGCCGTAGCCCCGCCGGCGACAGTTGGCACACATATGGGCGTATCGTGCATAATAAGACTCTGTGGGCTGCCGTCGCTAACATTGGCGACCGAAGGTGCTACGCGTGATAGCCAGTCGAATCGTGTCAGGAGCAATCCTAGTGTAATAGCCAGGATAAGAAGTAGTGCGCCTGACGCTATAAGCAGATGTATTCTGTGCGATGTCGGTTGGACAAACGCGGGCACCCCGTTCGGCGGAGTAGCTTCGCTATTCATACTCTCTATAGTAACGTTCTCGGCCTATAAGATCAATCCATCAATCGGGTGATTAACCCGATCCCAACCATTAAACAGGCTTTGGAAATAAGCCTTCATCACTCTCGCTAACCCCGTTGTAATACTTTCGGGTGATGGCGGCACGTTGGGCATAAGTTATCATAAGGTAATACGAAGTACTAGTACCCCGAGAAAGAGCCCATTCAAACGGTGAACCGGCAGAAAATCAAGAGAACCGGTGCATCCTCCATTGTTGCAGACGCACCTACCTGCTCCACACGTAAAATTCGGCATACTCCAACGAAAGAACAAATATTATATGGCTCAAATACCAAACATAAGAAGAAAGCCCTCGTCTCTTCCCACCTTGCCGTTCACCTTCCATCACGTTCGTGATGGTTTGCAGATCGTTACAGATCCACCTGAGCAACTAACAGAGCAGGTTGAAGACTGGGAACTGGCGAGCGATGCGGCCATGTCTGACGCCTTTGCTATCCCCCGTGCCGTGCCGCGTTCGGCCCCCCGCAGTCGGGCAGGTTTGGGACTCGGTGAGCGCAAGTTCATGCAGGCGCTCTGCGACTGGGGCGTGGCAATAGGTGGGTTACTTGTCATCCTCACCATGTCGCCCCGCGACTACTCTACGCCCGAGATAGTGCTGTCGCTTGCCGCTGTGACCGCCCTATGGTTCTTCTTCGCCGATGCCTTCAGTGCATATAGCGCGCCCGTTATGCAGAACGGTTTCCGTAGTGCATATACTGCTGTCAAGGTACTCGTGCTGGTTGTCGCCGCTTATACACTGCTCGCCTGGTTCGCCGGTGGCTTCCTGCCCATCATCCGCCCTCGCGTCAGTGAGACTGCGCTCGCCATTTTACTGGCGCTGCCTCTGGTGCTCGTTCGCAGCACCATGTCCGCCCTCATTACCCGCGCCCCCATGCGCCGCCGCGTTGTGGTGGTGGGCGACAACAGGGATGGTTGGGAAATGGGCGATGCGCTGGCACGTTACGATGGCAAGACGTACGAGTTCCTGGGCTACTTCGATGATACTCCCCGTAACCTGCGTGACCTCACTGACCACTACACCGGACACAAGGCCGCCGGCCCGAGTTCGGATCACAAGATGCGTAGCCCCCACTCTGCGCTGGTCTGGCCTACCTCGGAGCTGGTACCTATCCACGACAGCCGCGGTCTCGACCAGGTAGTTCTCGCCAATCCCAACCAGACGCCTCAGTTACTGCAAACGCTCTCGCTTTTGCACGAGCGTGGGGTGCAGATTACCCCCATGTTCGCCCTCTATCAGGACTTGACCGGCCGCGTGCCCGTATCTCACCTGGGCGACGATTGGTACGTGGCCCTCCCTGCCCACGTGAAGAAGAACGCACGCACCTATATGATCTTCAAGCGCGGATACGACTTCGTGCTGGCGTTGATTACTCTCGTGCTTTGCGCACCCATCTTGCCCCTCGTTGCGCTCGCCATCAAGCTCGATTCGCCCGGCCCGGTCCTGTTCAAGCAGATGCGCGTGGGCGTGGGCGGGCGCGTTTTCAAGATCGTCAAGTTCCGCACCATGCGCCAGAACGCTGAAAAGAACACTGGGGCTGTATGGGCCACTGACCGCGACACACGCATCACTCGTATTGGGCGCTTCCTCCGCAAGAGCCGCCTGGACGAGTTGCCTCAACTGTGGAACGTGCTGGTCGGCGACATGAGCTTTGTCGGCCCTCGCCCTGAGCGCCCCGAATTCGACGAAGAGCTGGAGCACGAGGTACCATTCTACCGGGCAAGGCGTGCTGTCCGCCCGGGCCTCACCGGCTGGGCGCAGGTGTGCCACGGCTACGGTAATACCATGTTTGACGCGCTCCGCAAAGTAGAATACGATCTCTACTACATCAAGAACGAATCTTTCTACCTCGACCTGCTGATCCTGTTCCGCACCATCGCGGTAGTGCTCAAGCTCGGCGGCAAATAGGCCGCCAGCCCACCGGCCCTCTCACGCCTCCCCACTTATCACGTATCACTTATCACGTCCCACGTCCCACAAAATGAAAATCAGCGCCGTCATCACAGCATATAACTATGCCGGCTTCTTGCCCGCGGCTCTCGACAGCGTGCTGGAGCAAACGCGCCCGGCAGACGAGATCGTTGTGGTCGACGATGGGTCCACTGATAACACTGCCCTGGTTGTTGCCCAGTACGCCGGCCGCGGTGTGCGCTACGTCTACAAAGCCAACGGCGGCGCGGGAGCAGCCCGCAACAGGGGCATCCGCGAGACTTCAGGCGACCTGGTAGCCTTTCTTGATGGTGACGACCGCTGGGTTGCTGATAAGCTATCCCTGCAGCTGGCCCACTTCGAGAAGAACCCCAACGTGGGCCTCGTGACGGGCAGTGAGTGGCAGATCTATTCCTCAGGCGCTCAGCCCTACCTTTTGCGGCGGCCCCCGGTCGCGTCGGCCGATTTCTACCCGGGCATCCTCGTAGAGAACACTATCGGCAACCCCTCTCTTACTCTGATCCGACGCGAGTGCTTCGACAAGGCAGGTCTGTTCGATGAGAATATGCCTCTTGGGCAGGACTGGGACATGTGGATACGCCTGGCGATGGTCTGCCGCGTGGGCGTGGTTGACGCGCCCCTAATCCTCTTCAACAGGCACGGCGGAAGCCTGACCGCGAATAAGGTGCTGGAGCGCTACCGTTCTAACCTGCGGATCCAGCGCCGCTACATCCGTCGTGTCCCCGACCCCTCCCAGCGCCTACGCCTCTTCCTATCGGCCCACAGCATGAACTTCTACTATACCGCCGCAGCCCTGGCAGACAGCGCTCAGCCACCCATAGCCCGTTCCCACCGCTGGCGCGCATTCAGCATGGCCCTCGCCTCCGCCCTGCTCAACCCCACCTACGAGACTCGCAACAAAGCAGGCCTGCTGGCACGTACCGCCTTCGGCAGATCCACTTTCGACCGCCTGCGGCGCATCTCGGCATCGAAGCGCTGATTTCGTCGGCGGGCCGCCTCCCAGCAGTTGGCTATTCGGTCACTCCCTATCGCTGCCCAAGCACACGGGAATAGACCGCGTCCACGCCTTCCACCATGTGCTCTACCGTGAATTGCGAGGCCACAGCGCGCCCGCCCTCGACCAGTTTGGCACGCAGCACGGGATCGTCGTGTATTCTCTGCGCGGCATCAGCCAGCGATTCCTTGTCGCCTTGGGGAACCAGCAGTCCCTGCTCTCCGTTGGTGATGAACTCAGGGATGCCTCCTACTTCTGTCGCCACTGTCGGGATGTCGCTGCCCATCGCCTCCAGCAGCACATGGGGCGTACCTTCGGTATCTGACGTGAGCATCACCAGGTCGGTAGCGGCGTACACTCCTCTCATGTCGCGTGTCAGGCCTGTAAACACCAATGTATCGCCCAGTCCCAGGCTGGTGGCCTGGGTGCGCAGATTGGCTTGCTGTTTGCCCCCGCCCACCAGCATAAAGCGCGCGTCAGGCATCCGCTCTTTGATCAAGGCGCACGCCTCAAGATAGAGATCGAACCTCTTCTCCGTTGAGAGCCTTCCGATGGCCGTCACCACGAAGGCATCGTCCTGCAGGCCCCAGCTTGCTCGTGCGTGGCTGCGCTCCTGAGGCGTGGGCGCCTGTAGGCCACTTTCTGCCAGGTAAGGTATGCCCGGCCTTACCACCGAAACCTTGTCTGCCGAGAACCCCATGCCCAGCAAAGTGGCGCGCTGTTGCCCCGACACCGTGATAACGTGGTCGCATTCCCGCAATGTGCGCCATTCAAGCCACGTGACCGCCTTTCGCACGAAGTTGTCCTGCACCCACCCGTGCACCGTCGCGACCAGTTTCGCCCGCCCCCAGGTGCGCGGGTAAAGCCGCCTCATGATCCACACGAAGTAGTTGGCGCGCTGCCCATGCACGTGGATGATCTGCACCCCCATTCGCTTCGGCAGCTTTCTCAGCCAGCCTCCCTTCAAACTGAATTCCTGCAACGGCACAACCGTCAGCCCCAGGGCACGCGCGCGGTTGCCAAAGTCCTTTTGAGGGTCGGCTTCGGGTTCGGGCTTCCTCAGCAGAAGCACCGGCGAGCGAAATCGCCCTCGCGCCTCCAGCCCCGGCGCGAGCAACAACAACAGTTCCTCGGCACCTCCCGTTTGTCGGGCGTCAACCGTTCGTATGGCTTGTAGCACTGTGTTCAATGTGTTCAATGTGTGTCTGTCCCGTTCTCCGCTTCTAACGTGCCCGATGACTGGACATCGCCCGGCTTGCGGCGGGGCCAGTTCTTGTGGCCAAGCACGCGCTTAATTACGAAGTTGAGCAGAGTATAAGTTGGCCCTATAGTAGGCACCACAAAGGCGCGCATCATCGCGGGCGTCGTGTTATCGCTCACAAGTATGCGTGGCAGGCGTAGCAGGTCGCCATTGAGGTGTGCCCGTCCCTGGTCAACCGTCGTGGCTGTCCTGTAGCCTGCCCTCTTCACTGCCTCCACCACGCGCTCGTCATAGTCGCCCTGCGGATATGCGAACGCACCCACCGGCTGCCCAAACCTCGCTTCCAGTTCGTTATTCGGCGCTTCCAGTTCTTCTTGCAGCCTCGCATCCGAGTACTGCGTCATGAACCCGTGTGTGACTGAGTGTGTGCCTATCTCGACTCCTGTGGCTCGCAAAGCGGCTATTTGCGCCCAATCGAGAATCGGTAGCGAAGGCAGACTCTTCGCCCCGTCGGTCCACTTCGTGGTCTTGCCGACCATGCCCGTGATAACATATACGGTTGCTTTGAGGCCGTAACGCTGCAAGACAGGCAGCGCGTGCGTATAAAGATTAGCAAAGCCGTCGTCGAAAGTGATTGCCACCGCCCGAGGCGGAAACTTCTTACCGCCTGCGATATACTCCGCAACCTCGCTCATAGTGAACGATACACACCCTTCGCCCGCCACCGCCCCCATTTGCCTGGCAAACAGTCGCGGTGACACCGACAGGGGCGTACCGAGGTCATCAATCGAGTGATAGCTGAGGATGGTGATACCGCCCCCACGCCAAAATCGGCCCGCCAGATAAACGAGGCCAAAGAGAGTCTTTTTGAGTGTGGTGCGTGGATTGAGCGAGATTATAACCTCTGTAATGACCAGTATATTCTAGCACAGCCACCCTCTCCCGAACAATCACAGGGATTAGGACTTAGGTATTAGACCAGATAAGACACCTGGGTGACGCTTATATGCCCGCGCTCTGTTATACTTTTGATAGATGAGTCTCGGTAGACAGGCAGCTTCCGGCGCAGCCTGGAACTATGCAGCATTTCTGCTCAGCAAGGGGTTGTTGTTCGTGGCAACCCTTATTTTGGCGCGCCTGCTGTCACCCGCCGAGTTCGGGCTGGTGGGCATGGCTCTCCTCGTAATTGGCCTGCTCGACATCCTGCGCGACTTCGGGATTGGCTCGGCCCTTATCTACCGCCAGGATGGCGGGCAGGGTGTTGCCAACCTCGCCTTCTTCCTGAGCGTGGCGATCGGCATCGCCCTCTTTGCCGCCAACTGCGCGCTCGCCCCGATTGCCGCTGGTTTCTTCAAGACCGCCAGCCCGACCGATACCGGCATCGTCACCTCTCTCCTGCAGACTCTCGGCTTCAGCCTCCTTTTCTCGTCGCTCGGTTCAACGCACGATGCGCTCCTCCAGAAGAGCATCGACTATCGCAAGCGCATGATCCCCGAAGTGGGCCGCACCCTCGTCAAGGGCATCTTGCAGGTCGTGCTGGTGCTGCTTGGCTTTGGCGTGTGGGGCCTGGTGATAGGGCAGGTGGTGGGGGAGGCCTTCGCGACCCTCTTGCTGTGGGTGGTCATGCCCTGGCGGCCTTCGCTCCACATCGAGCGCAAATACTTCGGTCCCATCCTCAACTATGGCGTGCAGCTCACCGTCGTGGGCGGCCTCGGCACGCTCCTGGCCGATGTTGACTACCTGATAATCGGCGGAATGCTTGGCGAGATAGCTCTTGGCTACTATACGCTCGCCTTCCGCATCCCCGAGCTACTCATCAAGAACCTGGCGCAGGCCGTTTCTACCGTGGCATTCCCCGTTGCCGCTCGACTGCAATCCGACCTCCCAGCGCTTCGCGAGGCATACCTCAAGATGCAGCGTTACATGCTGGCGATCCTGGCTCCCCTGGGCGCGGGGCTCTACGCCTTGACCCCTCCCCTGATCCACCTCCTGTTCCAGGCGCAGTGGGATCCCATAATCCCTGTGATGCAGATCCTTTCGATCTATATGCTTTTGGGCGGCGTAAACCATTGGCCGGGCGTCGTCTACAAAGCGCTGGGTAGGCCCGGCATTCTGAACGTGCTGAGCCTGGTGAAGCTGATTTTGCTCGTTCCTACTCTCTGGTGGTGTGCTGCCAATTACGGAATCGTGGGGGTGGCGTGGGGACAGCTTGCGGTGCGCCTGGTGGGTATAATCATCGACATGCGAGTGGTGTCCAACTTCGTGAGCGTCAGCGTCTGGGCTAACGTGCGCGCTCTAATACCGTCGCTGGCTGCATCAGCCCTTATGGCGGCCACCCTGCAGCTGCTCCTCAACTCTGCCTCCGAGCAACCGAGCATACCCGTCTTGATCGTGCTTTTCGTTGCAGGTGCCGCGGAGTATGCGGGCCTTCTCTGGCTCCTCGACCGCCAGGCTGTAAAGGCCTTGTTCGTGTTGGCACGCACCTTCATCCCTGGCCGTTCGCTACCCGCAGTCTCTCACCCCGATTGACATAGAGCAGGCGTTATGCTACTGTGTCCTGACATGGTGCCTGCACGGGCAGATTTCCTGGCACATGCGATAGGGACCGGCAGAAATAATAAGCAAGGAGATATAGAATATGTTGCGCAAGATACTGACTTTTGCCGTATGTGTGCTGGCGATGCTGGCGATGCTGGCGTTCGGCGGTGCGGCTTTGGTGGCAGCTCAAGACACAGCAGTCGAACAAGGCAACCCCAACGTCACGATAACCGGCACAGCCCCAAATGTATGTGTGATGAGCTTCACCGATGTGCCCCAGGGCAGCACTTTCTATACCTATATAGAGTGCCTCTATTGCCGGAACATCGTTGGGGGCTATCCCGATAACACCTTCCGCCCCAACACTGACGTTACCCGTGGGCAGCTCTCCAAGATCGTTGCTCAGTCAATGGGCTTGACGATGGACCCCGGTCTCCAGCTGTTTGAGGACGTGCCCCCCGGCACCACCTTCTATACCGACATCAACAACCTGACCCAGGTCGGCTTCATAAATGGCTACCCATGCCAACCCAGCGACAACTGCATTACGTACAACAGGGTTTTTCGCCCCAACTCTTCGGCCAGTCGCGGTCAGATCGCCAAGATAGTAACCCAGGCAGCAGGTTGGTACGACGTTCCCGTCAGCCAGTTGTTCGAAGATGTGACTCCCGGCAGCACCTTCTACGACTACGTTGAGCGCCTGTCGATGCACAACGCCGCCACAGGCTATCCTTGCGGTGGTGCGGGTGAGCCTTGCGGTCCCGGCAATTTGCCCTACTTCCGCCCCAGCAGCAACGTTACCCGAGGCCAGCTATCCAAGATCGATGTGACTGCTTTCTTCCCCGTCTGTTTGGTGCAGCAAAAATAACCAGGTCAGTGATTTAGCGCCGTAAAGGAAGCAGGGTGATCCTTCTCGCTATCCTGCTTCCTTGCTGCCTAATTTCGTTGGCCCACCAGCGACTTCGTCTGGTAAAGCATCAGCGACAGGGAATCCCTCGCCACATTGAAAGCCTTCACCGGCAGTCCGTTCCAGTTCTGTGAGTTCAAGACAGGTGATGGGTAGACCGTGACCTCAGGCCCCCAGACGTCGTGCGCTATGAGCGCGCTCCGCTTGATGTGGAACGGCTCCGTCACGAGCACCACGCTGTACCAGCCTTTGGCCTGCAATATCATCCCGCTGTTCACGATGTTCTGGATGGTGTCGTGCGACTTGTCGTCTGTCTGAATCGCGTCTTCGGGCACGCCATTGTCGGTCAGTACCGAACGCAGCACCCGTGCCTCGTGGGGTGTCCCCGTGGCAATTACATTCTGTGCGTATCCTTGCCTGTACAGGTCCGCGGCATGGCCTCCCCTGGCCTGCATGCAGGGGCTTGGGACGTCGTTCTGGATAGGGTTGCAGCCGAGCACCACGATCACGTCTGCCGATGCCACCTGGTCGGCCTCCGCGTCCCACGACACGAATACTACGTCGCCCACGAACCAGAGGACGGGCAGCAGTGCTATTAACAGAGACCATTTCGGTATGGGTTTGCGTTTTGGCATTATCTGTATACACGGCAGCAGCCGCGTTCTACCGCACCTCGCAGCGCAGTAAGGATTGGTCTGCTTACGTACGAATGAAGCAGAAGGATCAGGAAAATTCGACGGGGGCGCGCCACAGCCCTTTTACGCGCCTGAACACTCCCCCCACCGGGCTGATGCTCAACTTGAAATGGGTGATCGACTGTTCTGTACTGGCCCCGCTGCGGTGGAGTAGGAAAGGGTCGGACGTTCCTATTGCGTTCGTCCCCGACACCATTGTGACTGCCCCCACCAGGCCTGCATTTCGTGCAGCCTCCCTGCTTGCGCGGTTGACCGCATGGGGCTGGCCATTGGGGTAAGCTAAAATGGGCAGAGGCCGTGCTATATGCTTTTGTAAGTCTTCCCACGATCCTTGTATTTCGTCCTGGAGATCTGCTTCCGCGGTCTGCGCGAGGATCGGGTGGTGTCGCGTATGCGGGGCGAACGTTACGTCGCTGTCCGGTGCAAGAGTTTCGATCTCTTGCCACCCTATTATATGTCTTTCAGCCGCAGGCTCAACCCCGCACGCCTTTGCGACCGCCTCCACCATCCCCGGAACTTTGTCCGCTTCCATGTGTTCAATCACCTCAACCAGAGCAGCATAGGCTGCATCTCGCTCGACCTTTGTGTTCAGCGGCACAAGACCCACCTCCGGCATCCCCAACGCGTCTATTGTGGTTTCCGTCAGCACCTTGTAGATAGTATCCCACCAGAACGGTTGGAACGGATTACCCACGTAAGCCGTGGGCACGAAGAGCGTCGAAGGCAGGCCGTACTTTCGCATAATGGGAAGCGCCGTATCGGCATAGCATGTGTAACCATCGTCGAACGTTATCACGACCGCGCGTGCAGGCAGCCTCTTTCCGTTGCGCAGAGCTTCCACCAGATCCCAGGCTGAGATCACGTTGTACTGCGTCGCCAACCACTGCATCTGGGCCTCGAATGCTTCCGGTGAGGCGTCTATGAGGGTAGGCGACAGATTCAACTTGTTGGGGTTAGCCGGCGTGTCAACGCGATGGTATGCCAGTATCGTAACCCTGTTGCCTGTTGCGGCCATACTTGCTCCTGAAAACATCGGCACCCAGGCGCGTTAGCCGCACCTCATAGATTGTGCCGATCCTCTCGGGGTTATATTCGAGGCGGACTTTGTCGAAGTACTGCACCCAGATTGCTCCACCTTCGTCATCACGGTCCATCAGCAGTCCTGTGATAGGCAGCCCGACCACCTCACTCCCGCCTATTGCCTCCCTAAAATTGACGAATAGGCGTGGCATGCTTATCTGCGCGCCGTTCACTGTGGCGATCAAGTCGTCGCCTTCCAACCCTGCCGGCAGTATCCACGCCGGTGTGCCTCTTATTTCAGCTTCCTGCCCGATGTTGCCTGTACGCACTTCTTCGGGCATACCCGTTCGGGCAGTGTGATATTCCAGGCGCACCCGCTCGAAATACTGCACTTCGACCATCTCTCCCCCGCTGCTTACTTCGTCGAAGCGGGGACTAATGGCGTAACCGAACACAGGCAAGCCGCCGTTGGTGTGCCAGAAACTATATAGCTTCTCGTGTATGGGGCAGGCGACCTCCTCGCCCTCTTCAGCCAGTACCCTGTTGTCTAGGTCGGCCATCGCCTTGCCGGTTTCCCAGCCCCGCTCGGCCAGCCTGACCCTCATACTAATCTCCCACGCTTCCGGATTGTATGGCTCGCGTCCCAATGCCAGTTCCGCCATGGCTCGAGCCACGTCGTAGTCGCCTCGCTCATAAGCTATCTCGCCCGCCATCAGCCATGTCTCGATGTCGGCCAGCAGCGCCGTCTCTATATTGCTTGCGCTGCTCCCAATATTGCCTGCCGTCGGAGTACCTGCTTGTGGTGGCATATGGACATTGAATGAAGCTGCTTCGGCTGTCGAGAGCAGGGCACCCTCCTCCGCGGTGCCGTTCAGCGTGTTTGCGGTACGACCCGTGCTGAGTCTCGGCAGGCTGCCCGTCACCAATTGCTGGTATTGCGCCATACGCATCTGCATCCCGGCTCCGGTCAATGCTGGGGGATCAGCGGCTGCAATTTGACGCGCTGCGGCAATTAGCGATATGATCAGCCACAGCATGTACAGGAAAGCCCCATGCAAAAATAGGGCAGTGACTAAATAGCCAATGAACACTATACCCAACCAGCCAGTGAGTTCGTACTCTCTGTGAGCGTGAACCAGCTTGAATCGCCTGCGAGCATCCATGAGTGCAAGCCAGGAAATCACCAGGACCCCACCAAAGACGATCAAGCCCATTACGCCGTGCTCTGCCGCCACCTCGAGGTAAAGGTTATGAGGCGGTATACCTTTCGCGACCCGCGCGAAGGCTGTGCCCGACAGGTAATCCAGTTGGTACAGAGGATAGTTCTCCCGCCCCACGCCAAAAAACGGGTGGTCAGCGAACATCTCGATGGCGGCTTGCGTCGCTCCGGCGCGCCCCCTGATCGAATCCTCCCCGTAGATCGTCATCTGGTTGCCTTCCGCGACGTCAATTACCGTGGTAAGGCGCGCCACGTAGTTGGCAGGCATAAGCGGCACGGCAAGCAGAAGCGCCACCACCCCGCCCGCCAGCAGCAGTGGGTTGGGCCGCTTGTAAATTACGGCGGCCACTACAATAGCGCCGAGTGCTAGTGCATCGCCTCGCGAGTATGTAAAGACCACCGCTGCGGTCAAAATTGCCGCGCAGACCAGCCCAACCACCTTCCAGATGCGCCGCCCCTCGAACAGGAGGTAGAGCGCGACGGGGATCATTATCACAAGCAATTGGCCGTAGTAGTTGGCGTCTCCTATCGTGCCGCCCGGTCGCGCACCCTCCGTGTCGCCCGCTATGTCGCTGACCCTGTACTGGGCTAACCCGCCAAAATCTTGGTCGAACGTGCCTGTGAGAGATTGCACCAGGGTGAGGGTCGCCAGCACGACCGCCGCCCCCATGAGCGTATAAAGCGCAGCGTGCAGCCTGCCCGATGTAGTGATGATGTTGATGACGATCAGGTACGTGAACAGGCACCGCACAAACTCGACCAGGTTCGTGACTACCAGGTCCGGTGCGCGGGCATAAAGCACGCCTACCGCCACCATCACGCCGTAGGCGAGTAGCCAGCCGGTTATTCTGTCGTGGGCCAGAGGCCGGCGCTGTACAAACAGCCTGTAGCCCAGAGCCGCAGTAAGCACCGCCACACCCGCGAAGCGAGCAAGCGCGGGAAAACCGTCGTACCTGACGAGCACGCTCAGCAGGTCCGTATAAACCAGCCCCAGGTACACAACTGCCGCCCACTCGGGCCTCGCCAGCATCAGCAACACCGCGAACGGAGTAATCACGCTCAGTATGATCGCGGTCTGCCCTACCT
The DNA here is from genome assembly GCA_038203825.1 of Chloroflexia bacterium. GTDB lineage: Bacteria > Chloroflexota > Chloroflexia > QHBQ01 > JADMIH01 > JADMIH01. The sequence goes on from JBBRDO010000029.1 coordinate 29,323, forward strand.
CCAGTCCCACAGCGAGCCCCACGGCGCCGCTAGCCAGCAAGGTCACGATGAGCGCCATCAGCGCAAACTTCCTGTCCCTGGCGCTTCGTATTGGCTGCTGGGCGCCCTCCTGTTGCTCTCCCTTCGGGGCACCTCGACTCGCACCCGCATACTTACTCGTTTGCGGCTCGTTTATGTTTACATTCCCGGCAGACATTGATTGCGAAATCATTGGCCCACTTTGCGTCTGTGATTTGGAGAGTTACTTACGCTCCGGTAGCAGATACGTCCGATACTCGGTTTGCCCTTCCGGCAATGGATCTGTGTTCGTATCCTGCCCGTTACTTCTCGCCTGGTATTCATCACCTGCTTCACCCCTAGCTTGTTTCATCTCTTTCCGCGCCTCCGTTTGGGCTGGAGAGGTCAGGGCGGAGTGATTCGTCATGCCGCTAGGGGCGAGCGTCCATACTCTCGGTTCGTAGGGAACCTCTTGCCTGCGCGGGTTCTTCAGGTACTCTAAGGCCAGGGCCAGCATTATGCCCAGTCCCAGGCCGAGCAGCGCGCCAATAGGGATGTCGCGGCTGGGGTTCGGCGAACTTGGGGTTAAGGCTACTGCAGCGCTTTGCAACGAGTGAAGCTCCAGCACCTGAAACATATCCGTGCTATTCGCCACGGCAGCGTCAACTGTTGCATTTATGTAGTCGGCCAGCAGTTTGGGGTCGTGCCCCTTGCCGGTTACTGCGATCACCGTCGTATCGGGTAGTACGTTCGCCTCCAGAGGGTAATCCAGCGCAGAGGTTGGGTTCAGGCCGACTGCTGCCTGCGCCGTTTGCTGTACGCCCCCCGATGTAAGCACCTGAGCGAACGTGCCCAGCACCGAGCGCGTGCCAAGCTCGCTCATCATGTTTACAAGGTCATTAGTATGCGTGAGCACGCCCGTAGCGGGCCGCACAACTACCAGCGCCTGTGTACTGTAAGCTTTGGCCCTGGTGAGAGATAGGCCCGCCGCTATACCCGTCGAAACGACTGTTGCAAGCAGAATCAACCACCAGTATCGAGCTATTATCTTCAGATAGGTTACAACTTCCATTCTTTACTCCATTCACCCGGCCACACCATCTACGGCCTGCGATCTACCACTCTGAGGCGGCCCGGCAGATCGGCCCCATCTTTCGAAGTTGCCTTCCGAGCCAGCAATTCCTCGTATATTATCTCAAGATTGCGCACCATCTGTTCTATTGTGAACTTGCCACGCACCTGCTCGCGCCCAGCATCTGCCATCTTGGCGCGAAGTGCGTTATCGTCCGCCAGGCGATTTAGCGCGGTCAGCAGTGCAGCTTCATCGCCAGGTGCTACGAGCAGGCCCGTTGCGCCGTCCTGCACGATCTCGGGCACGCCACCCACGCGGGTCGCGACCACGGGCAGGCCTACAGCCATTGCCTCCAGTATTACGATTGGCAGGGCTTCGTTCAACGACGGCAATACGAACATGTCCATCGCGCCCAGCAACCGCGCGATGTCCTGCCGCGCACCCGCAAAGATAACTGTCGACTCTCGCCCACCATCTCCGTCGTGTAGCTCCGCGTCCAGCTTCTCTAGCTCTGCGCGAACAGGACCGTCGCCCACTATCAGCAGGCGCACATTGCTACGTTGTTCACCCAATCGGTAAGCGGCCCGAATCAGGTTGTCCATGCCGCCCTTCTCCGGACTGAGCCTGCCTACGACACCTATCAGCAGTTCGTAGTCCTTTACGCCAAACTCGAGTCTGGCCTCTGCACGTGCTTCCGTGCCGGGCGGCATATAGCGGCTTGTATCAACGCCATTATACAGCACCCTGATGGCGCCGGCGGGTATCTTCTCGGTCTGCATGACGAGCTGCTTGCTCGCCTCTGAAGGCACGATCACGCGGCTGCTCAACCTGTAAAGCAGTCGATCAATCTGCGCCTGGCGCGGAGATATCGTGGACCAGTGTTCGTGGGCGATTACCACTGGTACTCCTCCCAGCCTTCCCAGTAGCCTGCCCAGTGTGTTCGAGCCGAACAGATGCGTGTGCAAAATATCGACCCGCTCGCTCCTGAGCAAGCGCACCAGCTTCCACCACTGCCCGATTTCCCAGCGACTCTTGCGCCCCTGTACGAAGGTCTTAATCCCGGCTTCATCTAGCAACGACTGGTAGTTACCCGCGCTTCTTGTCGCGCATACCGTCACGTTGTAGCGCTCGCGGTCAAGATTGAGCGCGATGTCCGCCAGTGCCTTCTCCGCCCCGCCCCGCCCGGTCACGTCGGTCATCTGCATTATGTTCAAGCGCCTCGTGTGGGACCGAAGCTTCGAACTGCCCGCTTCGTACATTTGGGCCAGCTTTTGTGCGTGTTCTTCCCACCGGAAGTGCTGTTCCACGTAGGCTCGGCCTGCTTCCGCGAGTTCTGTGCGCTTTTGCGGGTTGTCTAGCAAGTACGCTACTGCCTGGGCGAACTGGTGCGGCGCGTCGGCTACAAGCAAATCGCGGTCATGTACCGCCCCCACGCCCCGGTTGGCTATAGACGTAGCCACCACGGGCGCACCCGCCGACATCGCTTCCAGCACCTTATTCTGAATACCCGAACCTGAGCGCATTGGAGCGACCGCCACTGTGGCCCGCCCCAGATATTCGCCTACGTCCGGCACCTCGCCCAACACCGGCACCCCCGCTTTGTTCGCCAGCGCCAGCACGCGCTCGCCAGGGTTTGTGCCTGCCACTAGAAAAGATAAATTGGGTCGCTCTTGTCTCAACAGTGGCCATACCTCGTCCATAAACCAGACCACGGCCTCTTCGTTCGGTCCGTAGCCCATGTTCCCTGTGAAGATCAGGGTTTCGGCGTCTCGGTTTGCGCCGGGGCGGAAGGGGAACCTGTGAAGGTCCACCCCGTTTGGCACGACGGAGATGTTGCTCCCCCCGCCCAAAGCCTCCTTGTCGGCGGGAGAAGAAACGGCGAGTGACGGGAAGTGTTGCACGACTCTGCGTTCGTAGCTACGCACTCTCCTGTACTCCATCTCAAAAGCCAACCTGAGTGGACCCTTCAAGGTTCGCCGCCTGTCTTCCAGGTTGAGAGTGAGCGAGTCGATCAGATCCACCACGACGGGTATGCGCGACGCATCCAGCTTCCAGACATACGGCAGCATCCTGATCAGCGCTACGTGGATCGCGTCGAAGCTGTCCTTCGCCAGCATCTCTTCCAGGAGTTGCCGGAACGCAGCCGATTTATAGTGACTGACCTGAAGCGGCATCGTTGAGAACAGGCCCAGCCCCATGTTCAGCCTGGCGCGATTCTGCGACAGGGGCACGCTTAGCACGCGTGCGCACCACCTCTCCATTTCCTCTCTGTCACCGGGGTTGGATGGCGTGCCCAGGCTCAGCAGGGTGATACTGTGGCCCTGCACGGATAGCGCGCGTATCTGGTGATAAGCACGCAATGTGTCCCCCTTGAGAGGGGGATATGGGAAACGTGGGGTGAGGAAAAGGATTCGCAACGCCGAACAGCCCCTTGTGCATGTCAGGTTGGTCACACACGAGGCCGGTATAGCACGGCCTTCTACTGCCCGCTTTTCGCATGGCAATAGAGAGCAACGAAACACCTGTGACTACTAAGAGTTGCTAAAACGAAGCGTGCTCGCGATAGGTCATTGCGCTTTTCCGGCTCGCGTGTCTCGTGAATACACAAGCCGGAACGCGCATCTCCTCCCAGTGCAGATCCTCATGGTGGCGTTTACACTTCTTGAGAGTTAAAGTAAGCGTTAGAGGGTCTGAGATCTTTGTGCGTTTGCTTCATCCTATCGCACTATTATTGTAAAGTACCCCGAAGTACGCCAGCATCACCCGATAGCGGTATCTTAGTCATTACCCAGGACCCACGGGCACTTGGCGTTGCGCGTCGACTACTTCTTGCCGACTACTCGGTCGCGTTCGCTCTTGTTCAGAATGCGCTTGCGGAGGCGGAAGTACTTCGGGGTGATTTCGAGAAGCTCGTCGTCCTCCAGATATTCTATCGCATCGTCCAGCGACAATACACGCGGCGGTTCGAGCCTGATGGCCTCCTCGGCCGTGCTATTGCGCATGTTGGTGAGGTGCTTCTTCTTGCACACGTTCACTTCGAGGTCGCGCTCGCGTGTATGCTGCCCAACAACCTGGCCTTCGTACACTTCCACTCCCGATCCCAAAAACAAAGTTCCGCGTTCCTGTGCTGCGTTCAAGCCGTAGGTGGCAGTCACGCCCGTTTCCCAGGCAACAAGCGACCCCTGTTCGCGGGTCGTAACGAGGCCCGCTATTGGCCCATATCCGCCGAACAGTGCGTTCACTATGCCCTGTCCACGCGTGCGCGTGAGGAACGATTGGCGGAAACCGAGCAGACCTCTGGTCGGTACGCGGTAAACGTAGTGCACGGTGCCGTCGTCGCGGTATCTCATGTCCTGCAACGTGCCCCGGCGCTGCCCCATCATTTCTACCACCACGCCTGCGGTCTCTTGAGACACTTCTATCTCCACCTGCTCGTAAGGCTCCAGTTTCTGGCCGTTTTCCTCACGCAAGATCACCTCAGGCTTGGACACCTGAAACTCATATCCCTCACGGCGCATGGTCTCAATCAAAATGGCAAGGTGGAGCTCACCCCTGCCGCTTACGACGAACGTATCTGAAGTGTCACTGTCCGACACTCGCAATGCTACGTCGCGCTGTAGCTCCAGGTATAGACGCTCACGTATCTGCCTGCTGGTCAGGTACTTGCCGTCGCGTCCCGCGAACGGGCTGTTGTTCACGCTAAAGGTCATGCGTACAGTTGGTTCTTCAACCCTGATCGGGGGGAGCGGACGTGGGTCAATCGCGTCGGCAATCGTTTCGCCGATGCTCACATCGCCCATACCCGCTACCGCCACAATATCGCCGGCTTCCACGGTCTCGACCTCTGTGCGGGCCAGGCCCTGGAAGGTGAAAAGCTGCGTGACTCTTGCAGGCGTCATATCCCCATCGTGGTCGATTCGCATCACCGACTGCCCCTTATTGAGCGCGCCTGAGTGCAGCCTGCCGACCGCGATCTTGCCTTTGTACTCGTCGTACAGGGTGGCCGTTACGAGCATCTGGGTGGGCTCATCGGGAAGAATGTCGGGAGCAGGAATGCTCTCCACGATAGCCTCGAAGAGCGCCTCGAGGGTCGGCCCCATGTGGTTGTGGTCGGTGCCCGACTCGCCGGTTAGCGCGTTCGTGTACACTACCGCGAACTCGGCCTGCTTTTCGGTTGCCCCCAGGTCGAGGAAAAGGTCAAATGCCTCGTTCAGCACGTGAATAGGCCGCGCATTAGCCCGGTCTATCTTATTGATGACAAGTATGGCCTGATGGCCCCGTTGCAGCGCCTGGCGCAGCACGAATTTGGTCTGCGGCATAGGGCCGTCTACTGCGTCAACCAGGATAAGCACACCGTCTACCATGTTCATGACGCGCTCGACCTCGCCGCCGAAGTCAGCATGGCCGGGTGTGTCTACAATGTTGATCTTGTGCCCATGATAAGTTACTGCGGTATTCTTCGCCATAATTGTGATGCCGCGCTCGCGTTCCAGGTCATTCGAGTCCATCACCCGCTCGGTCATTTGCTGGTTATCGCGAAAGATATGGCTCTGCCTGAGCATGGCATCCACCAGAGTGGTTTTGCCGTGGTCTACATGTGCTATGATTGCTATGTTCCGTATATCGTCTCTTTGCATTTGCTCTTTTTACCCCACAAAAATACCCCGCTCTAGACGGGGCGGATGTCTAACTATACATGGCTATTATACCATATTCACGAAGAAGATTTGCCCGAAAGGAGAAAGAAAATGGTCGCACCAACAGATCTGAGGGAATACCTGGTGGGTGGAAGCTCGACTGCGACGCCCGGCAGGGTGCTCTGCAACGCCCGTAACCATCACTTTATCGTGGACGGCCCCGTCCAGAACGGCTTCCCCGGCGAGGAAATTACGCCCCCTGAGGCGTTCCTGTGCGGCGTAGCGGCCTGCGGCGTCGAACTCGTCCAAATGTTTGCCGCCCAGCAGGAATTACCCCTTCAATCGGTAAAGATCACGCTCAATGCCACGCTTGACCGGGGTAACCCCGCGCGCACCGATTACACAGTGTTCAACAAGGTCCATCTCGACGTGCACGTGAAGGGTGTAACGCAAGAGCAAGGCGAGCAACTTGTCGATGCGTTCACCCATCGCTGCCCCCTGTTCGGCTCAGTCGCCGTCGCCACGCCTGTTGTTGAGATAGAAGTTACAGTGGAGAACTAGGCACCCGTCGGGGAAAGTATTGAAGCGAGTTAAGTTCCCTTGAGCATGCCGCCATCGACCGGGATGGTTGTGCCTGTGATGTATGCGGCCTTATCCGAGGCCAGGAACACTGCCAGATTGGCTACCTCTTCGGGCAAGCCATAGCGGCCCAGAGGTATCTGCGCGACTGCTGCGGCCTTTGCTTCTTCTTCCGTGATTCCCTGTGCCTGTGCCCGCGCCTTGTCCAGGTAGCGTATGCGAGCCGTGTCGATGCGCCCGGGTGCGATATTGTTCACTGTTATACTGTCGGTCGCCAGCTCTACAGATAGCGTCTTGGCAAGGCCGACCACTCCGGCACGCAGCGCATTCGATAAAATCAGGGCTTGCACCGGCTCCTTCACCGAGCTTGAGGTCATGTTGATAATTCGGCCCCTGCCGCTTTTCTGGAGGTAGGGTAGCGCTTCGCGTATCAGGTGCACCACGCTCATCAGGTTCAACTCGAACGCCGTTCGCCAGGCCTCGTCACTTTGCACGACAAATGCGCCCGCCGGTGGCCCTCCCCCATTGGTGACCAGAATATCGAGTTTTCCCAGTTGCTCTACAGCGGAAGCGATCGCTCCCTTGATCTCGTCCGGTTTCGTAACATCGGCCGGCACCACAACGGCATTAGAGCCTGTCTTGCTCTTGATCTCCTCGGCGACTCTCGCCAGTTCATCGGCGCGGCGAGAGCATAGGGCAACCTTGCAGCCTTCTTGTGCCAGTCCCAGCGCAATAGCTTTGCCGAGCCCCTGGCTGGCCCCGGCGACAAACGCCACTGTACCTTGCAGCCCTAATTCCATTGGTATCTCCTTGCGCCGGCGACAAACGTATGCAGTCGCCGAGCGCTGTCCTTCATTCTCCCTAGAATCGCCAAACGGACGACAGGCTTTAACTCCGGTCGTCCGTTTGGATGTTATTCGAGCCTTACTTCTGCTTGGATGCCTCGTAGCGCCGGGTTACTTCGTCCCAGTTGATGACGTTCCACCACGCGGCGAGATAATCGGGGCGGCGGTTCTGATACTTGAGGTAGTATGCATGCTCCCACACGTCGTTGCCCATAATAGGGAAGTCGCCGTCGGAAACCGGGTTGTCCTGGTTGGCGGTACTAACGACCTTTAGCTCGCCTGAGGAGGCGCGCACAAGCCACGTCCAGCCGCTGCCGAAACGCTTGACACCAGCATCGTTGAACGCTGCCTTCAGAGCTTCAAAACTGCCGAATGTGTTCTTGATCTCCTCGGCGAATGCGCCCTGGGGATCGCCTCCGCCGTTGGGGCCCATGATTTGCCAGAACATGGTGTGGTTTACGTGACCTCCGCCGTTATTGCGGACCGCCATGCGGACAGCTTCCGGCAGGTCGTTGAGGTGTTTGATCAACTCTTCAGCGCTCTTGCTCTGCAGGTCAGGGTAGTTTGCCAGAGCATTGTTCAGATTATTGACGTAGGCCGCGTGGTGCTTGTCGTGATGCAAATGCATGGTTTCTTCGTCAATATAGGGCTCCAGCGCATCGTATCCATATGGTAAAGGTGGTACTTCAAAAGCCATTGTTATAATCCTCCTAGATTCTTTTGGGTTCTTTTTATGAACCTTTTGCGGCACACGTCATTGCATGCTTTAACATTGTAATTGTACTCAGTGCGCTAAATACGTCAAGGTAGGGCAATTACATTTCACCTACTATCACAGCACTTACTATGCCACCCCGGCCATGGACGGGTGAGCGTAGATCTGCATGGCGGCCTGCACTCCCGCGCCCGCGTCTGACCGGTGGCCCATGCCCCACAACACAATTTCGAGCGCCGCCAGCAGTTCAAGCACAAACTCGCGACGCGAGCCATATCCCATCAGGCCAACCCGCAGCAGCTTGCCTTTGAGTGGCCCCAGCCCGCCACCTACCTCTATACTGTGCTCATTCAACAGGCTTGACCTGATCCTGGCTTCGTCCAGCCCACTCGGAACCAGTACTGCGTTCAGCGGCCAGAGGCTGAACGTCTCATCCGGCAAAAGGTGCAGCCCCATCGCCTCTATGCCTTTCAGAAACGCCCTGTGGTTGAGCCTGTGCCTCTGCCAGCTTGCCTCCAACCCTTCGCTGTGAAGCAGGCTCAGGGAGGTGTACAGTGCATAGATCAGCGGCGCCGAGATGGTGTGATGATACTGCTTTTCGCTCCAATACTTATCGAGCAATAGCACATCAAGATAAAAAGAGTCGACAGGCTTTGTGCGCTGCTTTAAGCGCTCAACAGCTCTCTCACTGAACGTGATCGGTGCAAGGCCCGAAGGCGCCCCCAGGCACTTCTGGCTGCCGCTGTAGCAAATGTCAATGCCCCACTCGTCCACCCGCAGGGTCTGGCCGCCCAGGGAGGTCACAGCGTCTACCAGCAGGAGCGCCCCCACCTTATGCGCCGCATCGGCGATGCCCGCGAGATCCTGCACAACGCCCGTAGAGGTTTCGGCGTGCACCAGGCAAACAACCCTGGGCTCATGTTTGCTAATCGCATTGCATACTTCCGCCGGATCGAGAGGCTTGCCCCACTCGTCTTCAATGCGCTCGACTACACCGCCCACGCGCTTTGCTATCTCACACAGCCTCTCGCCAAAGTAGCCAATTACGCCAATCAGCACGCGGTCTCCCGGTTCCACCGAATTGGCCAGGGCCGCCTCCATGCCCGACGTGCCCGTACCCGACAGCGCTAGCGTCAGGTGGTTCTTCGTGCCGAAACTGCGCCTCAGCAGATCCTGAATCTGGCCCATTATCTCCAGAAGCACAGGATCCAGGTGTCCCAGTGGTGGCAAAACGAGTGATCTCAGCACTTCAGGGTTCACCTCACTGGGGCCAGGCCCAAGCAGGAGCCGTTTGGGCACCAAGGGGACGGCAGGAAAGGCTTTGTCTGACATGATTATCTTGTTCCTTTGCGCCTGATGAACGACCGGAACGCGGTTCGTGACGGGCTTGGGCCGCTGGAGGCGATTGGCGACATATCCCTCTAAGCACATAATTGAACAAATAGCGCTAATATGGGGTATTATATGATATATTTAGAAAGTACAATGCATCGTTTCGGCTTACATGCTAATCATCAATCGCCTTCACCGTCCATGGACGAGCAATGACCCAGGATCCTAACGACACTCAACCCTACAGGCGAATACTCTTGCGTGCTGTGGGCATGAGTAAGCGATTCGGCGCGCTCTCTGCCGTGAGCGATGTTGACTTCGACGTGCCGCGGCATAGTATCGTGAGCTTGATTGGCCCGAACGGCGCCGGCAAGACGGTATTCTTCAATATGCTCACCGGCATCGTCAAGCCCGATAGCGGCGACATCTGGTTTAACGGCAAGCGCATTAACGGTCAACGCCCCGACCGTATCACTCGCCTGGGCATAGCCCGCACTTTCCAGGGCATACGGCTCTTCAAGAAGATGACCGTACTGGACAACGTGCTCGTAGGCAATCACACCCACATGAGCCGCAACTTGTTTGAGGTGGTGATGCGTAGCGTGAGGGTGCAGGATGAAGAAGAAATAGCACGCAAGCGTAGTTTTGAGCTATTGGATTTCGTGGGCCTTAGAGCGCACGCAAACACAGACGCCGGCGATCTGCCGTATGGCATGGGCCGCAGGCTTGAGGTTGCACGAGCCCTCGCGACTTCCCCTCAGCTCCTTTTGCTGGATGAGCCGACCGCAGGCATGAACCCCAGCGAAACTGCGGGAATGGTGGATCTTATCTCACGCCTGCGCCGCGACCTGGGGCTCGCCGTGCTCCTGATTGAACATGACATGAAGGTCGTCATGCGTATTTCAGACCGGGTCTCTGTAATGGATTACGGCATAAAGATCGCCGAAGGCTCCCCCGATGAGGTGCGCCGCAATGCCCTCGTGATCGAGGCCTATCTGGGCCGCAGCGCAAACGCGGAGCGCGAGCTGAACCCGCCCGAACCTGAGGCCAACCAGGAGCTTGACAGCTCTGGGGGGCTACAGATGAGGCCCAAGCCCGTTACCGGCTGAAGCCTCGCGTGAAATATTCACCATACTGTAACCTTTATATACTTTGCGTTCTATGTCCTCCTGTTAGGATGTAGAGGATAAGACAGGTCCACAGCTGGAAATAGACCTCTTCAGGATAACGACAGATCATGTGGTTCAAGTAAATTGCGCCACCTGAGCTACATGAGAACTTTATAAAGAAGAGGTAATGTAACTGGCTTTATTGCTGCCAACGGCCCGAGAACGCAAGCTTATGCGATCTTTACCGCTTCGTAATGCCGGCACTCAGCACGTCGCGACGAACGGAGATCCTGTTCTACCGATATTTCGGTAGGCCAACCGAAAGCAGCGGTCCTGACAGTTAGGAACCGACAACTGAATATGACAACTGAATAAGAGAAGAGGCACATCACAGTTGCGATGTGCCTCTTCTTTGTGTCCAGCTAGCGTTCGCCCAGCTTCTATTCTACACAGAAGGTGTTTCAAGTATGAAAATACTCCCGCCCCCCTGGGCGCCTTCCACCCACAATCGCCCCCCATGCAATTCAGCGACCTTGCGGGCGATCGGCAGGCCCAACCCCGTGCTGGGAGTTCGATCTTTGCGGTGAAGGGTACTTCTGTAGAAGCGCTCGAAAACAAGCTCCCGTTCGGCCTCCGGTATACCGGGACCATTATCGCGCACCGAAACAGTGCATTTGTCGCTTGACCGAATGGCCCTGATCCCTACCTGCGAGCCCGGTGGCGAGTATTTATGGGCATTGGAAAGCAGGTTGATGATGACCTGCTCCAGCCGCTCACGGTCGCCACGGACCGGGCAATAGACCTCCGGCAGATGCACACTCACGTGCTGGTTCTTGCTCTCGAATAGTGGGGCTGTTGCCTGTATAGAAGCCGTGACCACCTCACGCAGGTCGATTTCTTCAAGAGTGAGCGAAGCCCGGCCTTGCTCCAGGCGCGTGAGGTCGAGCAGGTCATTCACGAGCGAGTGCATCCTCTGACTGCTTTCGTCGACAAGCCCCATCAGGTCAAATAAGCGCGAGTCTATAGAACCCCCATTCGTGGCTGTCAGTTCCATTTGCTCTTGCAACAATCCTACTGACATCTTGATGGTAGTAAGTGGGGTGCGGAGCTCATGCGCCGCGGTCGAAAGGAACTCATCCTTCATCTGTTCAAGCTCACGCAGACGTTGTCCCTCGCGCTCTGCCGCCTCCCTGCCTTGCTGGGCTTCTCCGTAGAGAGCAGCGTTATAAATAGCTGTGCTTGCTGCTGCGCCGATAGCCTCCACCAGGGCAATTGAGTCAGCACTGAAATCGTGTGGTTGGTCGGAATAGACGCTAAGCACGCCAAATATCTTGTCGCCCGCTACGAGGGGTACAGCCACCAATGAGCGTAGTTCTTTTTCTGCCAGGCGTGGAAAGATGATATCAGGCTCGTCCAACGTGTCGTTCACCACCTGGATGGTCCTTGACGCAACCGCACGTCCTGCTACACTGCCAACCATGGGCAGTTCAGACGCGTTGGTGGTCAGCATCTCGTGCAGCCCAACAGCATAACGCGCCTTGAAACTCTGTGCACCTCTATCGATGGGAGCAACAGGCGGGTGTACAGATATAGGGTGTTCCAGCATGTGCAACGCTGCACCAGCCACCCCCAGCAGTTCGAGAGTCGATCTGACAATGAGTTCAATCACCTCGTCCATGTGTACAGACTGGTTGATGGCCTGATTCACGCGCAATAGAGCCTGAGATCGGGCGCGCTGCACGCGCACTTTCTGAAGGGCACCCACGTTCTCGCTGTGCAACTGCGCGTTCGTGAGAGCGGTGGCGGCGTGGGTGGCGAGCAGTTGCACAAGCCATTCGTCTTCCTCCGAAAAATCGGGCCCTCCGTCCTTATCCGTCAAATAGAGGTCCCCCACGAGCTTACCCCGCACGAATATTGGTACACCGAGCAAGCTTGTCATTGGCGGGTGGTGGGGCGGGAAACCCACCTTCCTGTTGTCCTTGCTCATGTCTGATACCCGCAGAACTTGCCCCACCCGCAGCATCACCCCCAGCAGACCGTGCCCCCTGGGTGGAGCGCCAATCTGCTCGCGCTCTGACTCTGAGACGCCCGACGTTGGGAATTTAGTGATGAACCCATCTTCGCCAAGCACACCCAGCGCCGAGTACTTGCAGCCAACCAGTTTGCGTGCCTCGTCCACAATTCGCTGCAACAGCGAGTCGAGTTCTATTTCCCCTGTTATCAAAATGGCTGACTGGTTGAGCGCCAGCAGTTGCTTGACCCTGCGCTGGGCCGCGCTTGCGACTGTTTCCTTTTCTTCAGTTCCTAACAAGCTGTCTACTGAAGTCATATGCTTGATCCGTTCTAAGCGCTGCGAGAGCAGTGGCTGGCAGCCACGCATCAGCCACCGGCATGCGCGGGCACCCGCACGAAACGATAGCCTACTGAGCGTTCGGTGATAATGTAGTGTGGGTTTTCGGGGTCCTCATTCAACTTCTTGCGTAGCCTGCTTATGTACGTCTTCAGGTAATCCATGTCGCCGCGATACTCGTCGCCCCACACCTTGCTCAGCAATGTTTCAAAGGGCATAACGCGCCCGGCATTACGTACAAGCTGATACAACAGCTTGTACTCCGTGGGAGTCAGTTTGACCAGTGTCCCTCCCACAGTCACCTCGTGGCTGTCAAAGTTAATAGCAACATCGCCTGATACGAACTGGGGAAGGGCGCTCACCGGCGACGGCATCTCGGCTCGGCGTAGTACTGCCTTGATGCGGGCGAATAGCTCCATGTGGCTGAACGGCTTCGTTAAATAGTCGTCGGCCCCCATCTCCAGCCCTTTCACCTTGCTCATTTCGTCGCCCCTGGCGGTAAGCATTAGCACCGGTGCATCGGACACCTCGCGGATGCGTGTAAGGAGCTCGAATCCGTTCATGTAAGGCATATTCACGTCAAGCAGGGTAACATCAGGCGATAGATCGATGAACTTGCCCAATCCTTCTTCGCCGTCGCCTGCCGAATGTACCTCAGCATCTTGCCACTGGAACTGCAGACCGATGGTTACGGCTTCCACTATACTTTTGTCGTCGTCTACGATCAGGAATTTCATAAGCACTCCGAAATTGTACTTGTCTCGATAAAACGACTGCCCCTTTAGTATAGCAGAAATGATAACTATACTTGCAGGGTCAACAAGCCGCGCAGACGCTGTTAACTCAACTTCGCCACATCCTGAGTGCTAATCTGCCCCCACCACCCTTTCATGACGGCCGCCGTCGGGCAAGCAAGCTGATCGGCGGCTATAATCTCCCTTCTGTGTTCTTGCCCAATACCTCACCAACCTTCACCGGCTGAGACGTGTACCTCTCTCAATTAGCATACATATCCCATATGTACCAAGTACGGTAACAGGGTACATTCACCAAATGTTCACCCTGTCACACCTTCGTTTTTACCATAAAGGGATATAGTAAGGTTAGCAGTTACCACAAATGCAATACTCATGAGCACTAATCCCAAAGGCGCGCTTACGTGCCCAGGCCCAACTTATCGGAGGACAAAATTATGAAGACTATCATCAGGGTGAAGGAATGGATGACCACACCCGTTATTTCAGTAGAGGCCGACACACCAGTTGCTGATGCATACAATATAATGATGGAGCGCAGCATCAGACGCCTGCCCGTCGTGCAAAACGGAAAGCTGGTCGGTATCGTCACTCTCGGTGACCTGCGGGAGGCGCGCCCCTCGTCCGCCACCAGCCTGAGCATCTACGAGCTGAACTATCTTCTGTCCAAGCTTACCGTGGACAAAGTAATGACCCACAACCCCTTTACAATGTCCCCTGAAACACCTATCCAGATTGCTGCCAAGATGATGATGGACCGCAAAGTGGGTGGATTGCCTGTTGTCGACGAAGAGGCTAATCTGGTGGGGATCATTACCGAGTCCGACATCTTCGGCATGCTTGTTGACCAGTGGGAATACTTCACCAACAAGCCGGTTGACCCCGGCGTCTTTGCTTCACTTGTCGCTGAAGGCCTCAACAAGTAGTCGCAGAAGATCCTACAATAAATAAGGAGTTCCAATGAAGTCCCCTCACGATGCCCTTAATACAGCCGACGCTATAAATATGGACGCCGCTGGAGAGAAGATACCCCGCCAGTCACACATAGTAATTGGCGATTACAAGGCACACCTGGAACAGGCATATAGCCAGGCCGGACACTATGACGGTGACGCTTCCGCTCTAGTCGGTGGACATTTCGCCCCACAATCGGCTATACCTCCCGCGAACGCAGGTGGCGGAATAGCTCAGACGGTCGATACCAGACGGGTGTTGCATTGGCCCGCCGAGTACAAAGACAAACTGTCTACCCTGGAAGACGCTCTCAAGCTGGTCCAGTCGGGCGACCGCGTTTATATGGGCGGCGGCTGTGGTGAGCCAATCGAGCTGGCGCAGGGCCTCGCTCGCCGCAAGGACGAGCTACGCGATGTCGAAATCGTACACGTCCTCACGGCGGGGCCCACCATCTATACGCTACCAGGCATGGAAAACTCATTCCGTGTCAACTCGCTTTTCATTGGCCGCAATGTGCGCGAAGCCGTGCAGGCCGGTCAGGCTGACTTCACCCCTGTCCTCCTTAATGAAATTCCGAAGCTCTTCCGCGAAGGCTACCTCCCCGTGGATGTAGCTCTTGTTTCGCTGTCACCGCCTGACGAGCATGGTTATTGCAGCTACGGCGTGGAGGTCGGCGCCACCAAACCCGCAGTTGAAAATGCACGCATCGTCCTCGCCGAGATAAACCCCAACATGCCACGCGTGTGGGGCAATTCCTTCGTCCACCTGAGCCAGATAACAGCCTGCGTGCCCGTAGACTACAAGCTGCTCGAGATGCCGCAGGGCGTTCCTTCGCCTCTCTACAAAGAGATAGGCAAACACGTGGCAGCGTTGATCAACGACGGCGACACCTTGCAGTTAGGCATAGGCGCCATACCCGATGCCGTGCTAGCTTTCCTGGGTGATAAGCACGACCTTGGGATCCATAGTGAGATGTTCTCAGACGGCATCATGGATCTGGTAGAGCGTAGGGTCATCACAGGCAACCGCAAAAACTTCCTACCCGGAAAGATCGTGGCCGCCTTTATGCTGGGCACCGAGCGACTGTACAGGTTCGTACACAATAATCCGATCATTGAAATGCGCACGGTGGATTTCACGAACGACCCATTCGTCATCAGCCGCAACGATAACATGGTCGCCATCAACTCCGCCCTGCAGGTAGACCTTACAGGCCAGGTGTGCGCCGACTCGATAGGTGCCAAGCTATACAGTGGTGTGGGCGGGCAGGCTGACTTTATGAGAGGCGCGGCTCGCTCCGTCGGTGGAAAACCAATCATCGCGATGCCCTCAACCGCCATGGACGGCAAACTTTCGCGCATCGTGCCCATGCTTGATACGGGCGCCGGCGTTACCACCACACGCAACGATGTTCATTATGTCGTTACAGAGTACGGAGCCGCCAACCTGTACGGCAAGAACGTCAGAGAGCGTGCCGAGGCCTTGATAGGAATAGCGCACCCCGACTTCCGCGACCAACTAAGAGCGGGGGCGGCCCTGAGGAACCTGCTATAGCTGACTGAAGATGTGGCATGAACTGGCGCGGCACTCCCCATTGTCAATAAAAGGCGGTCCGCAAGCGGCGCAAGGTCTGTTAGGAAAGGGGAAAGCAATGAAAGATCAAATCTTGGTACCACTCGATGGTTCAGAGCTTGCAGAGCGTGTTTTACCGACCGCCATATCCTTTGCACACATTACAGGCAGCTCCATAGTTCTCCTTCATGCCATGTCCACGCTCTCGGTTTCCGAGACGATAGGCGGGATATTTCCTGCTACGCCATCAGTCTGGGAGAACTGGGATGACGAGACTAGATCGGCGCAGAGCTACCTCGAAAGCATTGCGAACAAACTAACCGGCTTGAAGCTCAGCGTACAAACGGAAGTCGTAGAAGGACAGGCCGCCACGGCAATCGTCAAATATGCGAAGGAGCACCCGTCTGTGCGTTTGATCGCGATGGCTACCCACGGGCGCAGCGGCCTGGGACGTTTGGTCCTCGGTAGTGTGGCAGATCGGGTGCTCCATCTATCGCCCGTGCCCACGTTACTGGTCAGGATAGCAGGCCACCACGGCACCGTTGCGCTGGAGCAGACAGATGCCGTTCGCATAACTTACAAGACGATACTTGTGCCCCTCGACTCATCTCGCCTTGCAGAGCAGGCCCTTGGTCACGCAGCTGACCTGGCGTCCAAGATGAACACAACCCTCTTGCTTGTCATAGCTCTTCCCAACGCACAAGAGAGTGCATCCATAAGCGATGAATACGCACCCCTCTGGCTGGAAGAGGTGCAACGGTCGGAATCCAACCGCTTGAAGTCTTATCTCCTTGGGGTTGCACAGAAGCTCAGAAACAGAGGACTGAAAGTACAGACAGAGACCCCAACAGGCACCCCGGCGGCAGCGGTGTTGCGTACC
Source organism: Chloroflexia bacterium (assembly GCA_038203825.1). Classification (GTDB taxonomy): domain Bacteria; phylum Chloroflexota; class Chloroflexia; order QHBQ01; family JADMIH01; genus JADMIH01. Next base: position 46,120 of record JBBRDO010000029.1, read on the forward strand.
GCGCAGAAAACACAGACCGACCTTATCGTTATGACCACTCATGGGCGCAGTGGCCTACAGCGTCTGTGGCTGGGCAGCGTGGCAGCTAACATTGTTCACCAGAGCAGTTGCCCGGTTTTATTGGTAAGAGCCAATGAGCTGGAAACACAGGAGCAGCCCGTACTCTACCTTCCCGTTGAGCAGCCTACTCTTGAGGAAGGTGTCCCGCGCTGATATTACACATCAGGACACCCAGAAGTATTTGCACAATGTCCTGGTGCGTGAGGATGTATTAGGAGGATTAGAGTAAGCTACCCCATTGATAAATCAAGGGGCTTTTATCTAAGACCTGGCTCTGGCTTCCCTCTCGAGGGGTACAGAGGTCTTGACAAGTACGGCCGGCTTACAAGGGCGGCCCTGCCAGCCGAAGTTGGCAGCGAGGTTACAACACTCGCAAGGAGTATTGACATTGAATGTACTTACATGGCGTATGGATTTCCCGCCAAAGCCTCCGAACATTCAGTTGGTAAGGTGTGCCGTCCCTAAAGACGAAG
>JBBRDO010000030.1:0-46369 GCA_038203825.1 Chloroflexia bacterium
GAGAATGTGCTGCCAACCTGGCCGCCCAGGAAGGTCAGGATAACGATAACGACGATGGCAATCAAGACGAGGATTAGAGCGTACTCTACCAGGCCCTGGCCTTTCTTCTTCAACTGTTCGATCTTAGTGCGCATTGTTTTCTCCCAAGGACATATGAACCGGATGATAGCTGCGAAAGTCTAGCTGCCATGAATAAGCGGACAACTTTCGGATTCATCATACGAACAAGCTAGCTGCAGTGAGAATAGCCCATTGGTACCAACCCGTGGACGCGACTTTGACTACGTCATCCTACTACTTTCGGTTGTACATATCATGCTGTACTATGCAGGTCGGGCACATACACCACGGGCCCAGCACAAATAGAGCAGACGGTCATCATTTGTCAAATGATGACCGTCTGTATGGTACAAATATAAAGAGGATAATAGCTTAAACCAGATAAATCTTGAGAACCGGTGCAGTTGCACATGATAGCCGGCTCCCTGTCTATGCTAATACAGTTATGGTGGAGGAAACCCGCTGCTAATCTTCGAGTAGAGGTTGTTGAAAACTTGCTGTCCGATGAATGAGAGGATTGCAATGATGACGATAGCGATCATCACCAGGATCAGCGCGTACTCTACTAAGCCCTGGCCCTTTGTATGCAGTAGTCTACTTAGCTTTGTACTGGTCTTGTCACGCGGCTTATTTGTATTTTGTTCCATCGGTACCCCCTTTCGTGCAGGCGTGACCCCGCTCCAAAGTTTTCGGGCTATGGTGCCCCATTAGTAATATACACATCCTGCGGCTCAATTGTAAGCCCCACCGAGGGTTATTTTCCGACTTCCGTAGGTCATACCTACCAACTAATACGTTAGCACTAATCGTGAAGGGTCGTGCAATGTATTTTACGCCCACACATCAACCGCCTATCCCATCAATTGTGCTGGCAGACTGGCGCTGATGTGTGTACCCTTGCCAGGGGCTGTGTTGATACTCAGTTGTCCGCCGTACATTTCGACGCGCTGGCGCATCGTCGCGAGCCCCCGGAACTTGGGGTTGTTCATCTTCGCTTCGTCAGCAGTGAACCCTGAACCATCGTCTTCTATACTGATCGACACTACATCTCCATTCATGCTGTTCATGTCGATAGATACCTGGGCATGGGTGGAATGCGCATGCTTGGATACATTAGTGAGGGCTTCTTGCACGATACGGAAGATCGCTACCTCGATCGGGCCGGGCAACCTGCCGTTCAAGCCATTGATAGTGACTCCTACCTCGATCTTGAATTTGTCGGTGAACTGTTGCACGTAGCGCCTTAGCGTTGGCTCAAGGCCCAGGTCGTCCAGGATCATTGGTCGCAAATCAAAGATGAAGCGGCGTGTATCCTGAAGCGTTGTATTGACTACGTTCTTCAGCCCGACCAACTCATTCTTGGCACGCACAGGGTCTATATCCAGCAATCGTTCACAAATCTCGGCGCGCAGCACCAGGTTGGTCATCGTTTGAGCCGGTCCGTCGTGCATCTGCCGCGATACATACAGGCGCTCGTCTTCCTGTGCCTGTATCACCTGGCTAAGCACCTGTTTGTTGTCGTCCATCGCCTGGTCTTGCTCGAAGCTTCCTGTGTTGCCTCGCGCCTTCAGCGGACCCGATACCATATTCTTCGCGCCGCCTGGGCCTACGTTGAAATCATCGGGAATCGATTGCAGCACGCTATTGGAACGTCCTATATGCTGCTGGAGCGTTTTCATACTGTTACGCTTGGCTTCCAACTGCTCAACCTGGGCTCGCATCATGAAGAGGCGCATCTGTATCTCGTGGGCCGAGTTATAGATCGTCTTCATGTCTGTTCTGCTGTAGTTATCCAGGTTTAGTTCCATGTCACGAACTCGATTAGTCATGCCAAGCTCACGCTGGGCTAGCTTCTCTACTTCGCCATTAGTCTGACGCAGAAGCATATCAATTTCGGTTTGTTCGCGTCCCAGTGCCTCACCCTCTGTCCGCAACTCACTCAAGAGCTGGCTCACTCTTGTGCGAAACTCGTCAGTGTTAGATCCGCGTACGTTCGTGGGTTCTTGTTTCGTTGCTTCAGGCGGTTGCTGCATTCTTGCCATAAGATTTCTTTCCTTTTCGTTATGAGTATCTTCTGCTCTGTACCAGTCACCAGGTGGGCTTAAAGTGCCCGGTTAGACCTTCTCCTGCTAATCTTAGCAGTGACATAGCCTCTGAACAATAAGCCGTTCGTACCTTTGCCCTATGGGTGTTTAGTCCTACGTCCTTCACCGGAGGACAGCGTCTCCTATCTTTTCTCGAACACGAGCCCCTGCTTGTCCTCGTATACCTGCTTCCATTCTGCCGATTCCTTCACGAACGGAATCAGCCCTTCGTGAAACTCTTTGTTCAACACCAGAGTGCGAATGTTATAGCTGTCCAGCGTCTTCTGCCAGTCGGCTCTGCCGCGTGATATCGAAAGATAATCCTCCCACACCTGCACCTGCCGTGCCTCGAAGCGACCATCTATGAATAGTTGGTACTGGGGGTAAAGTTCCCATTCAAGATAGCCACCCCATTCCATATAGTTGAAGATAGGCACGGGCACCTTTTCCGTTTTCAGGAAGTCGGACAGCTTGATGGGTGTGCTGTCCCCCAATGCAGCCTTCGAAGCAGCGGGCACCAGTGGGTTGCTGCTGCGCCACAGTGGCGTAAACACAAATGCGCCCACAATAAGGATTGCCGCCATGATGAGGTTCACCCCGTACAACTCTTGTGGCCCCTTATTGCCTGCCACGATCTGCTCACTTGCTGCGCTGGGCGCTTGTCCGGTTTCAGTTTCTCCACTCTCGGCCTGTGCCGTCTCTTCCTGCGTTGCCGTCTTGGCTTTTCTGTCGGCCGACCAGAACGCAAAATTGGCCGCCATTATCGGCGCTGTCACCCAGCCCCACCACATGACGTTGCGCAGCGAGGTCAGCGCCAGGTAGCCAAACGCCAGGATGATCAGGACCTCGGTTATGCGCAGTCTGCGCTTGCTGATGTACATTGAGGCCAGGAAGATGACCACCTGCATCAGGAAAAGTTGACCTGTGCCATTATCAATAGTTGGTGGTTGCCACTCGACGTTGAGTGCGCGTGCGATGGGGTCATTGGTGGCTACGAAGAAGTAGTTATATATGCCAATCGTATAAGGGTTGGCCAGGCTTGCGAGAGCAGCAAGCACGAACCATAGTGCTTGCCACCCTGCAGAACGCGAGAAAAGCCACTTGCGGCCTTCCCCACTCCTTACTTTCTCCAGGATCGTACCTAAACCATAAATGCCCAGCAGCGCCACCCCCAGGAAGAATGACCCATGCACGTTTACCCAGAAAAGCATGATAGGCACAAGTAACGGCAGCCACTTCGCATGCTCGTCCTTGCGCTCAAGCAAGAATAAGAAGCCCACAAAAGGCAGGAAGGCAAACAGTTGTGGCCGCATGCCATAGTTCGTCCACGCCGCGAAGTAGGCTATCAGCGCAACAAGCGCCCCTATGCGCAGAGATTTCGAGCGCCATGTGCACAGCCACACCAGTAGTCCCACCGTTGCTGTGATAATAAGCACCCGCATCGTCAGCATGAGGTACGGCGATATCGCGTAGAACCAGTAGAAGAGAAGCTGCGAGCCCCATTGCGGATTGGAATATGGCTCGCGCACAGGCGACCATACGAGCACATCCGTACCCAGGAATTGCCCCTTTTGCATCATAATCTGGCCGCTCTTGACGTTCCACCAGAAGTCGAATGGCTCGATCATGTCAATGCTGGCAGCAAACCAGGCTATCGTGAACGGCAGGATCGCCCACAAATGTATTTTCTTGATGCGGAATGCACTGCGCGGCTTGGCTGAGATCGCTTCTTCGCCGGCAGGCGTGGTACTAGATAGAGACACTGTTGTACTGCTCATATTACGATTGTAGCTGAGCGAATGTCCTCCTGGAATAAGATTATTGTAACGATAATAGGTAGTACCATTGCCGCCCCGGCCAGGGAGTCGTAGATCGTAAGTCGCTGATCGTAAGTCCGTCGCCCGTCGTCTCTCCTCCGACTTACGATCAGCGACTTACGATCAGTGATTTGTTACACGCCTCAACCACGGGTTCAACCCCCAGCCCCAGCAGGCATGGGCGCGGTCCGCACCCCTCGCGCAGCCCTATCGTAAGTGCGCGGTAGAAGCAGGGTTGGCATGGCAGGTCTCGCGCCACGACCATGTGCGGGTTGGGCACGCCTGGAGGTGAATAAGGTCCCCAGGCCTCCTTATTCGATGGCCCAAACACCGCCACTACGGGTGTTCCCACCGCGACCGCCATGTGCATTGGGCCGCTGTCGTTGCCCACGAAGAGCTTGCATTGCTCAATAATAGCCGCGGTTTCGTGCAGCGTTGTCCGCCCCGCCAGGCTGCGTACTCTCTTACCCGCTTCTACCGCACTATCGATCATTTTGGCAAGATCGGCGGCCATCTCCGTCTCGTCGGGGCCTCCCAGGATCACGATGCGGGCGTTATGCTGCGCGATGAGCTGCCTCGCCACCCCCGCGAAGCGCGCGAGCGGCCAGCGCCGGGCGGGGCTAAACCCGCCTGAGCCGGCGTGTACCGCCACCAGCGGGCCATCGCCTCCGGACAAGCCTTCCTCTTCGAGCAAGCGTGCTGCCATCTGTCTGTGCGCATCGTTAAGCGCGATATGCGTCCTCCAGCCCCCATGTGCATCTGCCCCCAGCCCTGCCGCCACAGCGAGCCAGTAGTCAGCCTCATGCATTGCGCCGAAACCCAGGTCGGGACTGCGGTGGGTGAGCATGCGCGTGAAAACCTTCGCGTATGGCAACGCGCTCTCCGGCCCCGATGTCGCTCGCGCATTGACTGCCCACGCCAGTAGGGCGCGCTCCCATGCGCCCATCCGTGTGGTCGGGTGGTGGAAAATGGCGAACGCATCGTAGTGTGCGAGCCTCAGCGACAGCAAGCTACGCAGTGCGGACACTACTCGCCGGGGGTTCACCAGGTCACGCCCGTTGTCCACTTCGAACTTATCAAACTCCACTATTCTATCAATGTAGGGAGCCCCTTCTAAAATGCGCGCTGAGTCAGGCATTGCCAGCAGATCAAGCGTCGCATCAGGATGTGCTGCTTTAAGAGCCTGTAGAGCCGGCGTAATTGTCAACAGATCGCCCAGGTCGGCCAACTTGACAGCAAGTATACGTCTATATGGTGCAGCAGACTGCATGCGGGCATTATATCATTTCATCTCGCCCCTACAGCAGTCCCAACCAATTACTTCTTCACTTCGTCCGGACTGACAAAACAACTAATACACCCTTCTCCCTCCCTTCCCCTTGCCCAAGTTCTCCATCCAAAGCTATTATTGTACCTGAAATCGCCAACCCAACAGTGTCCGAGAACACTCCATGCCCGAACCCAACGACTACTCGAAGTTCGAACAACTGCTCCTCAAAATCGACCCCCAGAGCCGCCTACTCCACACGTGGGAGCTGACGGGCGGCGTCTCCGCGCGCGTAACTGCTCTCGAGCTTGAGCGGCCCGACGGCTTCCACCAAAAACTTGTAGTGCGTCAACACGGCGCCACAGACCTACGACGCAACCCCAATATAGCAGCCGACGAGTTCCACCTCCTGCAAATCCTGCAATCTGCCGGAGTACCCGCGCCGGCCCCCTACTGCTTCGACCAATCGGGCGATATCTCCCCCGCGCCCCTTGTGGTCATTGAGTACATCGAAGGACACACTGAGTTCTCGCCCGTCGATCTCCACGGTTTCCTGCGCACTGTAGCCACCCACCTCGCCCAGCTTCATAGCACCGATTGCTCTCACTTTGACCTCTCCTTCTTGCCCGATCAGATAACTCTATACGACGCAAAGTTCAAAGATCGTCCAACACACCTCGATGACTCGCTGGAGGAAGGGCGCATCCGCGATGTGCTGGAACCGGCCTGGCCGTTCTCACATCGAAATCCATCCGTGTTGCTCCACGGCGACTACTGGCCCGGCAATATACTCTGGCACAAAGGCCGCCTTGCCGGCATTATCGACTGGGAGGATGCCCACGTCGGCGACCCTCTGGCCGACCTTGCCATTAGCAGGCTTGAGACCCTGTGGGCATTCGACCTGGATGCCATGCGCACTTTCACCCATCGTTACCAATCCCTGATCAATCTCGATTTCTCAGCTCTGCCCTACTGGGACCTGTGCGCCGCGTTGCGACCCGCCTTCCAGATTGCTACCTGGGCGGGCAACCCTACCCGCGAGGAGGCCATGAGAATAAAACACCACCTCTTCGTCGCCCAGGCATTCGAAGCCATCTCCTCTCAATCACGCTAGTTCGGCCCTATTGCCCCTTGACACGTAACCATTCGATTACATATAATACCATCATGGAATCCGAACAGGTGTTCAAAGCAGTGGCCGATCACCATCGCCGCCATCTGCTAGATTCACTGGCGCAAGCCGATGGGCAGACGCTCACTCAGCTATGCGCTTACATGCCCATGAGCCGTATCGGCGTAATGAAGCACCTCGATATTCTGGAGCAGGCCGGGCTGATCACGACCCGCAAAGTCGGGCGCAAGAAGTTGCACTTCCTGAACCCGGCCCCCCTCCATAGCGTGGATGCTTGGCTGACCGGTTATCGCCGCCTGTGGAATGAGCGCATGGATCGTTTGGAAGACCTCATCAACCGTACTCAAGCAAACGAACAACCCAAGGAGCAAAACGATGCCGAAACGTAACCTCGTCGCCATACCCAACCAACACTCAATTGTCGCTACCTGCTTTATCAACGCACCGCGCGACCTCGTCTTCAAGGTAATGAACGACCCCGAGACCATCCCAAAGTGGTGGGGACCGCGCGTTCTCACCACCGTCGTCGATAAAATGGAGCCCTGGTCGGGCGGTAGCTGGCGCTATTTAGTGGGCAACACAAAGGGAGACGAATGGGCCTTCCATGGTGTCTATCACACTATTGAGGCCCCCCTGCAAACCGTTCTCACCTATGAGTATGAGGGACTGCCGGGCAAAGTTTCGCTCGAAACAACTCTGTACGAGGATCAGGATGGCGGCACCCTTCTAACCACCATCTCCGTTTTCCAGAGCGTAGAGGACCGCGACGGTATGATGCAAAGCGATATGCAAGAGGGGGGAAACGAGACGATGGATCGGCTCGAAGAGCTGCTCACCAGGATGCAGGTCCCCAGCTAAGTTCCACCCTATCCTGCGGCAATGTCGTCCGGCGCAAGCTGGCACGTGGACCCTGGGGCGATTTCGGCGTTCCCCTGTCACCAGGCAACCGGGAAACGCACAGAAGACGCCACGGGGTCCACCTACTTGTCCTGCTGGCCGCGAACTTGCTTCTATTGCCCCTATACATCCAAAATGATTGCGTTTCAAGTGCGTGTATGTTAGAATCTGCGTGGTGTCCGCCGATATTTTGGCAGCACTAAAAAGCCGTGAGGCGTCCCTACAAGGAGCAGGCAGGCCGATTTTATGAGGACAGAGTCCATACTGGTAATCCCCTTTGCCGACGGCATTGGAGATTTTGTGAACGTCCAGCCCCTGTTGGCAGTGTTGCGGCGTGCCTTCCCCTTTGCCGATTTCACCGTGGCCGCTTCCGAACACGGCAACCAGCTCGTCAACGACCCTGCTATCGAGGTCGTCAAGCCTGCAGGCTTCAACTACGAGCCGGGCCGCATGGCTGTGGCTCTGCGCCCCCTCCTGCCCCAAAAACTGATGGCCTGGATGACGGGGCCTCTGTTCGACCGCGAGCTTGGGCCATTCGACCTCGTGATCAATATGTTCTTCGCCTGGGAGCGCGGGATGGACTTCAAGCAGTTCTGGACTCCCCAATTCCCTCCCATGCCCGGCGCTCATCATTCGCTTGATTATCTGGCTGACGAGTTGGAGCGTCAGCTTGACATAATCATCACAACCGAGCAAAGAACACCCCACCTCGTAATGAGGCAGCCTTCTGTCAGGTGGGCCAGCCGCTTCTGGACCGCCAACGACCTCGATGGTCAGCGCGTGGTGGCGCTCGTGCCCTCGTCCAATATGATGATCAAGCGCTGGCCCATAAGTTCGTGGCTAAAGCTTGACGCTCACCTCCGCGAGGCCGGGGTGAAAACCCTCCTCTTTTGCGACATGCCCGAGAGTGAGTACGCACGCGCCTTCACCCAGGCCGGATCGCAAGCCCTGCAGGTGTTCACTACGCTGGACAACGTGACCTGTCTGCTGGATCGTTGCGAGCTTACCGTCGGTGTCGACACGGGCTTGCTGCACATGTCGGGCGCGCTCAACGTGCCCTGGGTCGGCCTTTTCGGGCCGACCAATCCCCTCGTGACCGGGCCCTACTGCACAGAGGGCGGCATCGCTCTGGTTGCCCCCTTCGAGAAGCCTGCAACGTGCGGCTCTTGCTGGAAGCACTTCAAATATGAAGATGATACCTGCCGCACCCTCTCCGCCGGCTCATGTATGCAATTCCTGCAGGAGAACGCGGTCCTCGAAGCCTGCGCCACTCTGCTCGAGCGCGGCAGAAAACCGTTAGCCCCACCTATATTCACCTACGCGGGCGCTTCACAAGTCTCCGAAGTGGCCTGATCAAGGGAACCTAATGTTTATCGATACAGCCGACCCCAAATATGCCCGTATTGACGAGCGATTGCGCTCTGACCTGATGCTGTGGCTTTCGACCGTACGTCCCGACGGCAAGGCCCACCTTGTGCCTGTCTGGTTCCTGTGGGATGGCGACACCTTCCTGATATTCAGCAAGCCCGACCAGAAGGTCCGCAACCTCCAGCACAACACCTCTGTCATGGTAGGCCTCGATGACACCGACGCCGGCGAGGATCCGATCATGTTTACCGGCGTGGCCGAGATCCTGTCGCCCGGTGAAGTGACCCCCGCCCTGCCCTCCTACGCCGAGAAGTACGCCGCCAAGCTGGCTGAGTTTGGCTGGACGGGCGAGTCCATGGGCAAGTCCTATTCCGTGCCCATCAGGATTACGCCGCTGAAATTGCTGCGCTAGGCATCTATTTACTCAGCACGTCCCACGTTTCTCGCGCGCACCGCTCCCACGTGAACTGCCTGGCCTGTGCCAGCCCACGCTGCGAAAGTCGCTCCCGCTCATCCGCATTCTCTGCGATGCTTTGCACGGCATCCGCCCATGCCTCAACATCTGTCGGGTTCAGGAGTATGCCCGCATCCCCTACGACCTCCGGTAGCGATGTTGCATTCGAGCAAATAACAGGCGTTCCACACGACATTGCCTCGAGCGGCGGTAGCCCAAAGCCTTCGTACAGAGAGGGGAACGTCAGAGCCAGCGCCCCCGAATAGAAGGCGGGCAAATCATCGTGCTCCACGTAATCCGCGAACTTCACCAGGTCATCCAATCCTGCTCTCTTTACTTGCTCAAAAAGACTCTCGTACAGCCAGCCGCGCTTCCCCGCGAGCAAAAGCGCCGGGGGCTGCTCCACTCTCTCCCGAAGCAATCGCCACGCCTCGACCAGCACACCCAGGTTCTTGCGCGGCTGCAGCGTACCAACATGCAGACAGTAAGGGCGACCAACGCCATATCTGGCGGCCACGTCTTCCAGAGCCTTCTCGTCCCGCACAGGCTTGAACACAGGGTCACATCCGTGGTACACAACCCTTATCTTACCCACTGGCACTCCATAATACTTCGCCAGATCGCGTTTCGTGGCCTGCGAAATCGCGATCACGCGCTTAGCCGAGCGCACGCTGAACCATGTCGACACCCGCAAGTAGAACCGCGACAACCGCGTATGTGCCTGCGGATAAACAAAGTAGCCCAGGTCATGCACCGTAACAACGGTCTTCCGAGGGTGCAATAACGGCACGACATGCGACGGCACAAACAGCACCCCCGGGCGACGCATCACCATCTCAGACGAAAGGCGCACGTGCGTCCACAGCCTGGGAAACGGAATCGCCCGCACCCTCCACGCCTCAGGCAGCGCAAACTGCAAGCTCTTCTCAGCCTCCCACGCATCAGTCAGGTTGACATAAAGCACAACAGCTCGATCCCGAGCCTCAGGCAATTCAGCCAACGCCCGCAACAAGCTAGCCGAGTAATGCTCGGTCCCGGTCCGCTGCGCAATAACCGCGCGGCTCGCGTCAATGCCTATAGTTGCCGGCAATCTGTTGCTCATTAATCTCCACCCAACTATAAGGGAGGTGCAGGGGCGCAGTCCCCTGCCGGGGGTTCCCATGTGTCCCCCAGCCAGCAGGGAGGGGCCGGGGGTGGGTCCCTCTCGACCCAGATCTATCCGGGGTCAAAGGGGGATCGCCCCTACTCCCCCAGCCTCAGCATCTCCCCCAACTTCGGCAGAAGTTCCTCCACAGGCACGCGCACCTGCTCCATACTATCGCGCTCGCGTATCGTCACTGCATGGTCGTTCAGCGTCTCAAAGTCCACTGTCACGCACAGCGGCGTGCCGATCTCGTCCTGCCTGCGGTAGCGCTTGCCTATCGACCCTGTATCATCATACTGGCTCATCATCTGCCCGCGCACAATCGAGTGCACCTTCTTCGCGTCGTCTGCCAGCTTCTTCGACAGCGGCAAGATCGCCACCTTGATCGGTGCGATTTCCGAGTGCAATCTCAGCACAACCCGAGTGCCTTCCTTGTCCGGCTCCTCATCGTAAGCATCAAGCAGCATCGTCAACATAATCCTGTCCACGCCCACCGCAGGCTCGACCACATAGGGCGTGATATGCTCGCCCGTTTCTTCATCAAAGTACGTCAGGTCCTTATTGCTCGCTTCCGAGTGGCGCTTCAGGTCAAAGTCCGTCCGCGATGCGATGCCCTCAAGCTCACCCCAACCCCACGGGAACTTGAACTCGATATCCGTCGTCGCGTTCGAGTAGTGCGCCAGTTCTGCCTCTTCATGCACGCGCAATCGCAGACTCTCCGCTTTCAGACCATACTTCAGGTACCACTGGTGCCGGGCCTCCACCCACTCTTTATAAGCCTCGATCTCCGTCCCTGGCCGCACAAAGTACTCCATCTCCATCTGCTCAAACTCTCGAGTGCGGAAGATAAAGTTACCCGGCGTGATCTCGTTGCGAAACGCCTTGCCCTGCTGGGCTATACCGAACGGCAGCTTCCGACGCATCGAGCTTTGCACGTTAAAGAAGTTGACGAAGATCCCCTGTGCTGTCTCGGGTCGCAGGTAGGCCACGGCCGCGTCGTCCTGCACCGGACCGACAAAGGTCTTAAACATCAGGTTAAACTGGCGCACCGCTGTTAGCTCGCCGCCGCAGTCCGGGCAGCGGTCGCCCTCCACGTGGTCCGCTCGGAAGCGGTGGCGACAAACCTTGCAATCCACCATCGGATCGGTGAACTTGGCAAGGTGACCCGACGCCTCCCATATCAACGGCGACATCAGGATAGCCGAGTCAAGGCCCACGATGTCATCCCTGCGCTGCACCATGTCGCGCCACCACAGGTTCTTGATGTTGCGCTTCATCTCCACGCCCAGTGGTCCGTAGTCCCACGTTGACGAAAAGCCGCCGTAGATCTCGCTTGAAGGGAACACAAAGCCCCTCCGCTTTGCCAGCGATGCAATAATATCCATTGTCACTTCTACCATACCCGCCTCCTCTAACTCACCGACGACCGACGACGTATCACCGGTAACTTATCACTTATCACTTATCACTAACTGCCACTTCCATACTCGCGTCGTCTGTCGTCCAACAAAAAAGCCACCCATCCCTTGCATGCACATTGGCATAGGGACGAGAGGCGTTATTATGCGCTGCTCCCGCGGTTCCACCCTAATTGGCATGGCCCTGGGCCATACCCACTTTATACGTTCGCCCCTGACTCCAAAGCGCCGTTCGCCGGCTTAACACTCGGTGGCTCACACCCTCCGCCCATCGCAGAGGCCACCGCTCGCTGATTGTCGTGCCGGTTACTCTTCTTTTTCAACGCCAGGCATAGCGAACATGGGATTTACGCTATATTCGATTCGTACTAACAATTATACGCCAACCCACCCGCTACGGCAAACGACCCCAGCTTTGCCCCACAGTCGAACAAGACCACCCCCTCCCCTTGTCATTCCGAGCGAAGTAGGGTTCCCTTTAGGGACGAAGAATCACCCTCCCCCTCCACCCAACCTCTTAAACCCTTCTTCTCTTCCTTCGTGCTCTCTTACCCTCTTACCCTTCGTGATTAATCCCCTCCCTCTTGACGCCCCTGGCGACCTTGGCGTTTCAATCCCTAACCCCTAACCCGATCCCCTACCGCTCCAACTCAAACACCGCGAACGTATCCGGCTCGAAGTACTGCAGCATCTCAGGCTGCGCGTCCACCACGCCCGGATCCACATTCCACGTGCGCGCCTCATCAACCGTCTTCAGCAAATGCAGGCGCGGCAATGTTTTCAGGTACTCCAGCGTCCCCGGCCAATCAGCCCCATACGCATTCGCGCTCACCACAATATAGCGCACGCCCCAGCCATGCAACACGTCCAACGCCGCATCCCCCGGAAAGGTCTGCAGTGCCGGCCGCGCATCCCTGAACGGGATCGGCTCAAACGTATCGTAGCCGTAAGCAATCGGCTTGCCAGCCCCATAATAAGTCTCCTGAAACAGTGCCGGTCCGGACTGTGAAGACGCAAGCGGCATTTGCATCACCAGCCCCGCGTCAGGCAACGACGCCACATACTTGCCCGTCGCTGTCGGCGCGACCGTGCTCGTGCCCCACGCATAGGGCGCTGTCCACAGGTCGATCATCACCAGCACCAGCGCCGCCAGCGTTAACTGTCGTGCCCTCCCCCCATCCGCCCCAACCCTCCCGGGTCTCCATGCCCCCAGCAGTTGCGCCCACCCGATCCCCATCAGTACAGCCATCGCAAGCGCCGCCACCACCCCAAACCGTGCATAAGCCCGCATCGAGGAATAAAAAGGCAGCCAATCGTACAGCAGCCTCCCCGGCAACGGCAGAGGCCCAAACGAGAACTGCACCTGCCCGTTAGGCCCATGCAGCGTCAGCCCTAGCGACAAAATAGCCGCCACAATCAGCAGAATAAGCCACGCTCTCCCTGCCGGGTTGGCGGGCATGCGCCTGCGTCTTTGCCCAACCACTCCCAGGATCGCTATCCCCACGGCTATAGCTCCCAGGTAAAGATTGGTCTCTATAATATTCTCGTCCGCGTGGGCGCGCATCGCCGCTTCCCCCCACAACGGCTGTAGCTCGTTCGGCACCACATAATCCAGCGGAGATGCCGAATGCTCGTCTGCCGCTTTCGCACTGTGTGTCAGATCTCCCTGCGCCCACAGCCTCAGCGAAGGAATAGCGGCCACTCCACCCAGCACCAGAAACACCACAGCTCCCGCCAGCAGAGGTCTTAAGATCGTACGGAGTCGTAAGTCGTAAGTCGCAGATCGTAAGTCGTCGGTCGTCGGTTGTCGGTCATCCTGACTTACGATCTTCGACTTACGACTTACGACTCCCGTTACGACTCGCACCACAGCGTACACTGCCAGCGCCAGCCCGACCATGTAGGCATAGTACCAGGCCGTCAGCGCCGTAAGCGAAAGCATTAGCCCCAGCAGCGCGCCGTCCCTTATCTTATGGGTCTTGAGGGTCCGCTCCAGGAAGTAGAATGACAGCGCGATCCAGCCCGTGCCGGTTAGCTGTAGGTGGCCTGCCACCTGCGCCATCCGGTATCCGCAAAAAGCGAACGCCACCGCCGACAACAGCGCTGCATTCCTGTTCTTTACGATCTCCCGCACCAACAAATATGCGCCCACTCCCGAAATCACGAACGACACCAGGATCAGCACGTTGTACGCGACAACATCGTTGCTTAGCGCACCAATGAACGCCCCCGGCAGCGTATTGGTGAGCGTTGGCTCACCCTGCGCCAGGTCGAAGCCGAACGGCGCATAGCTGTTAGGGTCAAGCAAAGGCCACTGTCCGTGCGTCAGCGCCGTGCGGAACCACCATATCTTGTACAGAAACGCAAAGTTGTCCGCAGGCCACCCCGGCATCGCCGTGCCTATACTGGCAACCAGCGGCCACGTGAACACCACCGCAATGGCACCAATAAAGACGGAAACAGCACCTAGCTCTTTCCATCGCGGCCCATCGAGCTCGGTCTGTGGGCCCTCTTCGCCGCTCTCTCCTTCTGCCCCCGACTTGCCCGGCCCTCTGCCCAACAACTCATACAGATTCACCAGCACCAACCCGGTGACAGCTATTCCCGTGACCCACGCCATGATCGGCAGCGCCGCGTTTGCGGGCAGCAGTAGAGCAGCGATCGTTGTCAGGAGCGACGCCCCGACCCCTGCAATCACCCCGTAGTAATACGAGCGCCGCATGGCAAAGAGTGCCGCGCACACTGGAAGCACTGCCGCGATCAACAGCCACAGGTATGGCGGCAGGCGCAACCCCACTCGTCCCTCTCGCGGGGCTGTCGCGACCTCTGATACGGCCATGCCCAATCGTCTGGCATCCTTCGCACCGGGGTAAAAGGTGTCGCTATCTATAACGAGGCGAATGTCCGGGCTAAGCCCAGGCCCTACGGTCGCCGTATAGGTGCTCCACCCTCCCTGCACTTCGTAGCTCCCCAGATCTTGTTCTCCCACAGACAGCCTGAAGTGCAAAGGCTCGCCGTCGATGACGCGTGCCGGATTCAGCGTGATACTGATGACCTGGTTCGTTGAAAGCGCCGGCAGAGAGATCGCTGATGCCGTCTTACTCCAGCGAAACCCCACATTCTCCGATTTCTCCGGGCCATAGAAGTGGCTCGCCGCCACCGCCGGGTCGCCCAGGTCGAAGACTGCTGCGCGCGGTGGTGCAACGCTCCAGCGCACCAACAATAGCGCCACCGACACCACAATCAAAGCCACCGTCAGTACAAGGACCGGCAGGGCTTGCTTCATATTGCCTTTGAGGTTAGTGGTGATAGATGAGAACATAGCGCAATCCGGCTGATCGCTTTGCCATTCTACCTTGCGGGTTATGGGCGGGCGGTCAGCCGGATTGAATTATACTACGATTGCAAATGTTGGATCAGGCATTACCTCATGAGAAAGGTTCTATCCAGGCTCAGAAGTATACAAGCGAAACGCCGCCGTAACTCCGGCCCCTGGTCGTCCGCCGTCTTACCGGTCACTTATCACTTATCACTACCGATCACCGGCCACCGGTCACTATCGTCCCCCTAGCGCGGGGTGCGGTTCCCGTTTTGGCGGATCGTTTCGTCCTCGTCCGGCTCAACTTCCTCGTACACTTCCTCTTCTTCCTCGTCGTCCTCCTCGAACTCGTCGAGTTCTTCTTCGTCCTCGTCCTCTTCGTCTTCGTCGAATTCCTCGTAGTCTTCGCTCATCGCTTCGATGAAGTCGTCCACTATTGCCGCTATCTCGTCGGTGTTGCCCGCCAGCAGTTGTACGTCATCAGCCGTGCCTATGTCCACGCGCAGTTCGTGCTCTTCGCCTTCTGCTCGCCACATGGTCACTGCATACATACCCTCTTCATCCGACACACCCGCATAGAACCAGTCGTTCTGCGCAAGGTCGTCGGCGCCCAGATATGCATCGCGGTCAGGCCCCTGTAGACCCTCCGACAGATTTACTATGACTTCCTGGAGGGCATCAACCAGTTCTTCGCGGGTGACTTCATACTCTTCGTATTCTTCTTCATCGTCTTCCGCTATAACCTCGTTGCTTGCATCCAATGCGCCCTTCTTCTCTTCTTCCGGCGTCTGGCTATCCATTTGGGGTCTCCTCTTTGTGGTAATTTTACAATCGTCAGCTAACGACTGATGACCTCATATTTTATCGTCCGGCGATTGATCTTCCCGGCTCCGCTCCACATGCGCGGCTTGTTCCTATCGCCGTCCCTTAGTTTCCTTTTGCTGCTCTATGCGCCCGTAGACTTGCGTTGTTGAAATGTTAGCGTGTCCCAGTATTTGTTGCAAGTCATGCATATTGGCTCCGCCTTTGAGCTTCTGAGCCGCGAACGAGTGCCGCAGAGTATGGGGTGAAATCTCGTCGAGGCCTGCTAGTTTCGCATAACGCTTTAGTATGAGCCAGAAGCCCTGTCTAGTCAACCTTTGCCCCCGGTGGTTGAGGAATAACGCTCGGTTGTCGTCCTCGCTCCGCCCCTCGCCGTGGGCAATCCTGGGCCTGCCCTCCTGAAGGTAGTCGCGCAGTGCCTCGATGCTCGCCCGGTCCGTGATGCGCACCCCCCGAGTCTTGCCGCGACTTACAATGGATACCGCCGTGCCCGCCTCGCCAATATCATCCACGTTCAGCGCCACGGTTTCCCCAACACGCAGCCCTGTCGCATACAGAAGCTGCATCATCGCCCTGTCGCGTAGGGTCTCGGGCGTGCTGGGCGCTACATACATTTCGTGCAACAGCCTGTCCACTTCGCTCGCGTTTATCGTGTGCGGAAGTGCCCGGTCTACATGCGGCGCGGCCAGGTTTTCTACGGGGTTGCTGCTCACCAGGCCGTGACTTGTGAGGAACTTGAAGAATGATTTAATGGCGGCCTGTTTGCGGGCAACCGTCGTGTTGGCATACCTGCGCTCTCGCAAATACAGCAGGAACGCCACAATATGATCACGCGTGACCTGCCCCCAGTTCGCGGGCTGCTGTAGCGAGCTACGCCCGGATCCCTGGCCTGTGCTCAAGAACTCGGCGAACTGGCCCAGGTCGTTACGGTATGCCGCAAGGGTGTTCTCAGAGAAGCCCTGTTGGGCCTGCAGTGTCGCGAGAAACTTGTCAATAGGCTCATGTCCGAGCATTGAGTTTCTCCATTTCGGGATGATAATAGTTGGCTTATAGCCTGCTGCCGCGGGCCGGTTCCCCTTGTCAACAGACACTCAAAACTAATCTCTCGTAATGCAAGGCGCATACACCGATAGGGAACAAGAGAATTCTCCAATTCTAGCAGAGCGCTTCGTTTATGTCAAGTGGTATTTTGCTAAATCCGTGACTGAAACAGTGCTGTGTCACTGTCAAGCACTTGAACAGCGCCATATGTGTGGTCAAACCCTTCCTCCATGCCCACCGGACTTGCTAGAATGATACTATGGCGTAGATCCCAAAACTATACAAGGGAGATCACTCACTATGTCGGCACAACGCTCAACACGCAGCCTTCATGGCCTCTTCATAAGGGCAATCCCTTACTGGCTTCCGATAGCTGCTGCAATAACCGCTCTATCCGGGCTTGTCTACGTAGTTGCCCAACAGACCTACAGGCAGTCCGCCAACGACCCGCAAATACAGATGGCCGAGGACGCGGCCGCCCAGTTGGAAGCAGGCGCGCAACCGCAGACCCTGGTAGGCCCCAACAAAGTCGATATGGCCCGCAGCCTCGCCCCATTCCTCATCATCTACGACGACACCGGCAGCCCCATCGCCTCCTCGGTCCAGCTGAACGGCCGGACACCACCTCTACCGTCAGGCGTCTTCACAGATGCACGTAAATCGGGCGAAGACCGCATCACCTGGCAACCAC
Organism: Chloroflexia bacterium; assembly: GCA_038203825.1. Classification (GTDB taxonomy): domain Bacteria; phylum Chloroflexota; class Chloroflexia; order QHBQ01; family JADMIH01; genus JADMIH01. Next base: position 17,515 of record JBBRDO010000030.1, read on the forward strand.
AGGAGGGAGTGCGCAGCGCCTCCGTCATAACCCATTTCGCCGGTCCCCACCCCGGCTTCGTCCTCTCGGGCCGCTCCCTGACCGAAGTAGAAAAGCGCATCGATCAGCTGGCCCCCCTCGTAGGCCTGGGCTGGCTGGCCACGTTGGCCGGCTCCCTGCTAATCTCCATCTTCGCCCTCGCCTTCGTCCCCACGCCGCCCCACACATAAGGGATTCACCGGTCCTCCCCTGCCATGCTTACAGCGTTACCCCTGGCCTCCATCCTTACTTATCCTCTGCCGGAGGAGGTGCAGGGGTTCCGCCTTGCCGGGGGTACCAGGGGTGTCCCCTGGCCCTCTATCTCTATTTTAGGGTCTCCCCTCCCGCAAGCGGGAGGGGCCGGAGGTGGGTCTTCCCAAGCCTCCCCCTTTGGGAATGCAAAGGAGGTGCAGGGGTCCTCCCATGCCGGGTTACATGGGTCTCCCCATTGACACGAGCCCTCTGGCTCCCTATAATAGAACTACCTAACAAGCGTTAGTTTTATTATGGCACTTGACCGCAAGCAACAGATATACTCCACTGCCCGCTCCCTGTTCCACGAAAGAGGCTACCAGGCCACTACCGTGCGCGACATCGCGGGCCGTCTCAATATGCAGGCCGGCTCTCTCTACGCCCACATCGACTCCAAAGAAGATGTCCTCTGGGAGATCGTAAACAAGGCCGCCGACCAATTCCTCGATGCAGCCGAGCCTGTCGTCGCTTCCGACCTTCCCCCTACCGCTAAGCTGCGCACCCTGGTCCGCGCCCACGTTCGCGTTGTAGCCGGCAACCTCGCCGAATCGACCATCTTCCTCCATGAGTGGAAGTTCCTTGGCGAAGCGCGCCGCCAGTCCATAGCCGAACGCCGCAGGCGCTACGAACAGCTTTTCCGCCAGGTGATCGAGCAGGGCATCGCCTCCGGCGACTTTACTCCCACCGACCCCAAGATGGCCACCCTCCTCGTCCTCTCCGCCGTCAACTGGCTTCCACAATGGTACAACCCCTCCGGCCCACTTTCGCCGGAAGAGATCGCCGACAGCTTCTGCGATCTTGTATTGGCGGGCATCAAGGACGCGGCACCGAGCAAAGCCCCCTTGCCCGCTTCCTGACCCCATTCCATATATAAGGAGACACTTATGGACGATCCTAATCGTGTAGCAGAATTCACCGCCTACGTACAAAAGGGCGGCAAAGTAGAAGTCGGCGACTGGATGCCTGAGGAATACCGCCTGGGCGTGCTCAAATTCGTCGAAATGCACGCCAATTCCGAGCTCATGGGCGTCCTCCCCGAGCGCGAGTGGATCAACAGAGCCCCCACTCTCAAGCGCAAGCTTGCCCTCACCGCCAAAATACAGGACGAAGCCGGCCACGCCGAGCTCCTCTATCGCGTCGCTGAAGACCTCGGTAAGACGCGTCAGCAAATGCTCGAAGACCTCATGGCGGGCAAGACCAAGTTCCACAATGTCTTCCACTACCCCACCTTCAACTGGGGCGACGTGGCCGTCATCGCATGGCTGGTAGACGCTGCCGCCATTCAGTCCCAGAAAGCCCTACTCGATTCCTCCTACGCCCCCTATGCGCGTACCATGCAGAAGATCTGCTGGGAAGAAAGCTTCCATATCAAGCACGGCTACGACATGATCATCACCATGATGAACGGCTCTAAGCTCCAGCGCGACATGGTTCAAGACGCCCTCAACCGCTGGTGGGCTCCCCTCGTCATGTTCCACGGCCCTCCCACCCCCATCGAGAAGGACCGCGACCTCTACTACCGCATCAAAGCCAAGTACAACGGCGTTCTGCGGCAGGAGTTCCTCTCCAAGTACATCCCCAAGATATTCGAGCTTGGCCTCACTATCCCCGACCCCGATCTCCACTTCGACACCGCCGCTAACGAATGGCGCTATACCGAGCCCGATTGGAACGAGCTAAAGAGCGTGGTAACCGGCCACGGCCCCATGAGCCAGCAGCGCCTCGAGTTCCGCCGCCTCAACTACGCCGACACCCAGTGGGTGCGCAATGTGCTGCTGGGCGAAGCAGCTTAGGAGCATACTTGCCTGTCTTTGAAGTATTCACCCAGCCTCGCATGGGGAAGCCGTTCGAGCATGGAGGTAACGTGGTTGCCCCCGACCCTGAGTTGGCCGTCCTCTATGCCCGCGAGTTCTATGGACGCCGCCAGGAGAGCGCACGTATCTGGGTCGTGCCCCGAGAGGCTATCATGGAGATAAAAGATCCTGACCTCCTCAACCCGCCCGCCGTTGACCGCTCCTACCGCTCCGTCGCCGGCTACTCGGTGCGCGACACCCTCCGAGCCACAAGAGGCACCGTAATCGGCAGCCAGCAACCCGACTGATCTCAACACTATGATCAAAGAACTGACCACCAAACCCCTGCATACCCTCCTCCTCGCCCTGGCCGACGACGAATTTATCCTCGGCTATCGCAACTCCGAGTGGACCGGCATCGCCCCCATGCTCGAAGAAGACGTGGCCTTTTCCTCAATGTCCCAGGACGAGATCGGCCACGCCCGCCTCTTCTACCAGATGCTCGAGGCCGAAACCGGCACCTCAGCCGACAAAATCGCCTACGCCCGCCAGCCTGAGGAGTTCCTCTGCTGCCGCTTAATGGAGCATCGCCGGCTCGATTGGGCCCACGCCATCGCCCGCCAGTTCCTCTACGATACCGCGGATCATGTTCGCCTCGAAGCCCTCACCCGCTCATCATACGACCCGCTCAGGAACGCTGCCGACAAGATCATCCGCGAGGAGAAATACCACCTCCTCCACGGCGACATGTGGATGAACCGCCTGGCCATGCTTAGCGAGGATTCGCGCAGCAGGCTCGTCGCTTCCCTCGAGATCCTCTGGCCCGACGCGCTCGGCGTCTTCGAGCCATTGCCGGGTGAGGCCGATCTGGTGGCAGATGGCACTTTGCCCTCCACAATGGCCGATCTACAGATCGAATGGCTGGCGCAGATAGCTCCCTATTTCTACAACCTGAACCTGCCCTTCCCCGCCGAGCAAGATCCCGAAACCAGGCAGTACAGGGCGACCGTGCAGCCCGTCTATGGTGGGCGTCGCGGAGAGCATACAGAGGAGTTTACCGAACTGTGGACAGAGATGACCTCGGTGTACAGGCTGGACCCGGAAGCGATCTGGTAGTCGATCCAAAGCCGGCCGACAAAGCCGCCGTCTCGTCTATCAGGGTCGCGCTCATCGCCCTCGGTGCATCCGCTGTCGGTGTATGGCTTGCTATGCTCTTCGGTAGTATCCTCCTCCTGGTGCTTGGCCTGCTGGCCTGGCTCATCTGTTGGCCCATCGGAGTCGGCCTTGCGGTCGGCGCGCTCAGGAACGCATGGAGTAGCCTCACACCCGACTCGTTACGCAGAAAAGCCTGGCTTGCAATAGGCATAAGCATCTTCAGCATAATACTCGTGGTCACCTACGTAATAGCCCTATCGGTGGCCATCAACAAGTTAGTTGGTGAATAAACCCCTGCTTCGTTACCCCAGTACCGCCCGCAAATAATAAAGGAACTCGATATGAAAACAATGCAAGTCATAACAGAACAGGACGTAAGGGATGCTCTCCTTGAAGTAATGGACCCCGAAATACCCCATCTCTCGATAGTAGATCTCGGCGTCGTCCACAAAGTCAATGTGAGCGACGACGGCATACAGGTGGCTATCATGCCCACCTTTGTCGGTTGCCCCGCCCTCGAGATGATCACCGACAATGTGCGCGAGAAACTCGCCACGCTGGCCCCCAACTACACCATAGACGTGCGCGTTACCATGGACGAGCCGTGGACCTCCGACCGCATCTCCGAGCGTGGCCGCGAGATTCTCAAGACCTCAGGCTTCGCCCCTCCCATGCCCCGCAAGGCCATGCCTGCCCGCGCCAATTTGATCCAGTTGCTGCCCGTGGTAGAATGTCCCTACTGCAATTCGCGCAACACCACGATGGAAAACGCCTTCGGCCCCACCCTCTGCCGCGCCATCTACTATTGCCGCAACTGCAAGCAACCGTTCGAGCAATTCAAGCAGGTCTAACCACCAGTACAAACAAACGCCTAACCACCCAACACTTATCACTACTGGTCACTGGTCACTGGTCACTGGTCCCTCGCTTCAAACAGACGGAGACGACCATGCACAAGGATGATCGCCTGGTTCCACCGGTCTACTTTTGCTTCGCTCCTCTCGCCATCCTCACCGCCATCTTCGGACCTCTACTCGTACTTTTCCCCGATTCGACCCAGAACTACTGGGCATGGGAGATCAAGCCCGCCATGAGCACTGTTTGGCTGGGCGCAAGCTACGCGTTCGGCTCGATGGCTATCGTCACGATGCTGGCAGTCCGCAAGTGGCGTGCGGCAATAGTGCCTATTATGGCCACCTGGATTTTCTCTCTGGTTGTCTGCGCTGCCACCCTGATCCACCTGGACCGCTTCTTCCTGGGCACCGTAAACTTCTACGTCTGGTTCGCAATCTACATACTACTGCCTGTGGTGCTCCCCGTTATCTGGTGGCTCAATCGCACCCATGATCCCGGCCCCCAACCCGGCGACATGCTTCTCTCCCGCACCATCGCTGTGGCGGCAACCTCCGTAGGCGTCGTTTTCGGCCTGCTTAGCCTCGTGCTGGTTTTCAGCCCTTCGACCGCCGCCGCTTTCTGGCCCTGGACCCTCACCCCGCTCATGTCGCGCATCATTGGCGCGTGGCTCCTGTTCATCGTTACCGGGCTCCTGTCCATGCTCTTCGAGCGCCGCTACATCGCCTACCGCTACTATCTCCCGCCTGCCGCTCTTTGGTTCGCCATCTTCTTCGTGGCCTCCTTCTTCCACATGGACAACTTCGACTTCAGCCGCCCCACGGCCTACATCTGGTTCGCCCTCACCGCCATCGCGTCCTTATCAGCCCTCGGCTCCTTCCTCCTCATGGAGAGCCGCTACCGCACCCATCAATTGCAGCCTCTCGTCTCCGTACCTCTGGCATAAGAATAGGGGCAGAAGTATTATCGCTTCTGCCCTTACCCTCATTCTTACTCTCTATCCTTACTGCGGCTGTATAATAAGCGTCATGCCGTCGAAGTAGTTCCACCGGTACAGGAACGACTCCCACTCGGTGTGGAAGTAGCCGCCATTGGCAACGTCCATGATGTACACCCCGTAGTCATCGTAGCCGTACACGACCACCGCGTGTTCGCCCGGCACCAACTTGTATGTCTCACCGTTTTCCTCGCCCCAGTATGCCTTTCGCTCTACATATTTGCCCGAGGTGAGCCAGACCACAGCGGGGTATCCTGCCCTGATATTCGCTTCGAGCCGCGCCACGTCGGTGCCGTAAAACACGGTCGCATTATATCCAGACTCTTCCAGAACCGGAACCAGTGGCTCTGGGTAAATACCATAATCCCTGAGCCCTCCGAACTCCCCGTTGATATTGCCCCTGAAGCCCACATGCGGGTTAGCATCCCTGCCGATTTCCGCTATGAACGCGTTCTGAGAAACCAGGTTGCCCCAGTATAGCGTGACGGTCGCAGCAGCAGCGTACTCGCAGCTAAGGTTGTACCACTGCGTCACCGATGGTATCCCATCTATTATGTAGGCATCACCCGTCTGTGCGTGTGCTATGGGTGCCGGCCCGTCTTGTGTATATAGAATGGGTAACAATACGGAGACGAGTAGCAATCCTGCCACTATCGTGCGCCCCCGGTGTTGGCCGTTCTTATGTGACATTACCCTGCTCTCTCATGTCAATCACATCTATCTTTACGGTGTCGTGTCGCCGAGTCTACCATCAATAATACATCCGTGGGTTGCAATTTTCATACCCACGGCAGCCTTTCTCCCGCGCTCAACATGCCTCTTTTGCTTGACTAAGCTTTCTCAACATTCTTATAATACTATCGGAAAGTTAATAACCTGGTAAAGAGAAACACTTCGCCGTCAATAGCGTCTGTAGCCTCGCGTGGTCCTGTTCATGTTCGATTTCCTGTTTTCACCTCTATTCCTCCTTTTCGCGCGCATATGTGTGGGCGGGGTCTTCGTCGCGTCCGGCATTGGCAAGTTCCTCGACAGGCCCGGCACCGAAGCAGGCATGGCCCGTTATCTATTCCTGCCACGCGGCTCCGGCAAACTGATTGCCACCTTCTTCCCGCCTATTGAGCTCGCCGTTGGCCTGTGCCTCATCTTTGGCCTCCTGACACGCCTGGCGGCTTTCGGCGCGATCCTCTTGTTCGCTCTCTTCACCGGCCTCATTATCTACGACCTCGTTCGTGGAAGAACCGAGTCCTGTCATTGCTTCGGCAAGCTGTCAAGCGAAAAACTGACGCCTATGGCTGCCATCCGCAACGTCTTCCTGATGCTGCTCGCCCTGCTCGTGCTGCTCGGCTTCGACGGCTGGCTGGCCCTTGACGGGGCATACGCAGGCGGCTCAACCGGCTTCCTGCTGGCACGTGCTCAACCCGCCGCCGTCCCTGATGCGGCTAACGTCGTGCCTGTCATATTGCTTTCGCTCGTCGCGGTAATCGTGGTTGTATTCGGCGGCCAGGCCGTGTCCATGGTTCGCAATACCTTACGCAGCATGGGTTTCCAGTGATGCAACATCCTTCCTTCGCTCTCAGCAAAAAAGGGATTTGCAGGGGGCGCAGTCCCCTGCCGGGGTTTGGGGGTGTCCCCAACTTCCATCTCTCTCCCCTCCCTGAAGGGAGCGGCCGGGGGTGCGTCTCTCCCAGTCTCCCCACTGCTGGGCAAAACATGAAGGGGGACAGGGGAACTCCCCTGTAGGTCGTCCGTCAAATAGAGCATTTCAGATCAAAATAGAGGAGGTGATGTAGAGGTGGCTGAAAGTTATGGTGGGTCCGCACAGGACACCCAGGTCGCGCGCTTGAGGGCGTGGGTGCTCGGCGTCTCCGTGACTGCCCTCGCCATGTTCCTCGTGGGCGTGGCGCTGGCCGTTTTCGTAGATGGCCCGGCTCGCCCCTGGACTGGTCTGGCCTACGTTATAGCCATGGGCCTGGCAATCGTCGTGGGGTTGTCCAAAACCTCTTCTGCCTGAGGACTCAACATGATCTTCGTGATCGTGCCTCTCGGGAAGGGGACTAAGGAAGTTACAGCCTGGGTTATACGCGTCATCCTCTACACCCTCGGCTCCATGCTGGGTGCGACTTTGTTCGCACTCTTAATGGGCCTTATAGGGCAGGGTCTGCGTGCCCTGTTGCCCGGGTTGGGCTTTGCCTGGGTTACAGCGCTGCTCGGCGTGCTGGCATTTGTGTTCGCCCTCAAAGAGCTGCGCATTATCCCTCTGCCCACCTTGCAAATCGGGTGGCAGGTGCCTGCAAGCTGGATGAAGCCGAGTCGTGCGCTCGGCAACACCTTGTACGGCATCGTGCTGGGCGCGGGCGTTTTCACGTTCATCCCCTTCGCCAGCTTCTATCTGCTGCTCCTGTGGGAAATATCGGCGGGCGCCGTCTCTCTCCAGGCAGCATTACCCCTGGGCGTCATCTACGGCTTCTTCCGTGGCCTCCCTGCTGTCATGGGCGGCATCTCCATCCTGCGCGGCGAATATCCCCTCGGTATCACAGACTGGCTAATTGCCCACCTCGGCCTCTGGCACGCCGTAAACGCTGTAGCCCTCTTGCTCGTCTCAGGCCTTCTCCTCGGCTCCTTCATCCTCTAGCTCTCAAGCCGAAACGCCAGCATAGCCCGAAGTTCGGTGATCAAGCCCCTCCCTCTTTGCGATCTTTGCGTTTCAATCCCTAACCCCTAACCCCTAACCCTAGACGCCCACCACCTTCTGCGCATCCCGCATAAACTGCCGCGACGCCTCCACCTGCTCCTCCGTAATCTTCCCCGCCTCCAGCAGAATATCCAGTACACGATCCATCCTCACCACCGAGTGGCACCGCAGACCGATCTTCGCCATCTGCGCTGGACCTCCCTGCCCCCTGTCCACCACTACCACGAAGTCGTGCACCTGTAGCCCCGCCTCTTGCAGGTAGCCAATCACGGCCGCCTTGCTCGCTCCGTCCGACACCACATCGTCAATAAGCACCGCTGTGCCGTTCTTCGGCCACGCCCCTTCCACCATGTTCTTCGTGCCGTGCGACTTTGCCTCGCTGCGCACATATCCCCCCGGTATGCCCGTATACTGCGAAACCGCCACTCCCAGCGGCACGCCCGCTGCCGCTATCCCTATCACAATATCCGGCTTCAACTCCGCCTTCGCAATCGTCTCAGCCATCAAACTCGCCACGTCCCGCAGCAGCTTTGGGTACGACGACAATATCCGCAGATTGTTGTAGTAGGGCGACACCAACCCCGACTTCAACGTAAACGACTCGAACCGGATAGCCCCTATATCGAACATCTCCAGCACAACCCGCTCCAGCTTCGACTGCGGCTTTTGTCCCACACTCGTCTCGCTCTGCCGCCCACCCGCCTTCGCCACTGCTCGAATCCGGTCCCGCCACTCTCTGGCCGCCTGTCCCGGGTCGTCCGCTTCCATTATTCCCCGGGAAACGTTGATCAGCAGCCCTCTCCCGTTCGCGTCTACCCCCGCCGCAACCGCCGCCTTTAGGTCGCCCCCCTGCGCCCCCACTCCCGGACACAGTATCGGCATCCCGGGTGCCGTCCGCCTCACTCGCGCCAGCACCCGCGGCTCCGTCGCCGGGGCCACCAGCCCCACGTTGCCGCTCGCGTTCCACCCCTCCGCGATCTTGCGCGTGATAGCCACGTACAGCGGCTCACCCTCTGCCGTCTCAATATCCTGCAACTCCTCGGCTCCCGGGTTCGACGTCCTCACCACCATGAAGCAGCCCTTGCCCGGCCTGCTGAAAAGTGGCTCCAGCGCCTGTCTCCCCGGCGCGGGCATGGCCGTTACAGCGTCTGCCCCGATCACATCATAAGCCTCCCGCGCACCCTGCTCCAGCGTGTTCCCTATATCCGCGTACTTCGCATCCAATAACAGTATCGCCTGCGGATACTTCTGCTTGACATAATCGCAAGTCATCCGCAGCGCTCTTATCCCTTCCTCACCCTCAGCTGCGTAGAACTTGTGCTGTGGCTTGAACGCGGCCACATACGGCGCCGCCCCGTCAATCACCCGCTTGTTATATCTAAATATGTCGTTCGCCACGTCCCCCGTTTTATACTCCGCCGGCATCTTGCGATAGTCAGGGTCCAGCCCCGCGCACAGCAGCGAATCCTGCGCCACTATCGCCCTGTCGAGCCTCTCGGCAAACGAGCCCGTCACAACTGTGTCATCCTTATCCGCTATCTTATTCAATCTTCCTTCATGCTCCTTTTTGCAGTCGTTTCCGCATCAGTTCTAACCGGGCGGCGGCTATCTCCGACATATCCCGCACTCTCGCCTCTATCTCATTCCGGCCCTTGCCTGGCGAGAATACAATCGCCCACGCGCCTTGCTCCAGCTCCCCTATACTCGTCCTTAATTCGCTTGCCGCGATTATCCTCGCACCGCCGAATATCAGGTCGGGCCTGACGACCGCCAGCACGATCTCGTCATGCCGCGCATGGGCGCACTGCGCTTCTATAGCATCTCCATTCTGCGCCAGCACCCCCGCCGCCTTTATCGTCTTTTCGGCTCTATCTATTGCTTCTTGCGTTATGCGCGTCATGTCCTTGAAGTCGTGCCGAGTGCCCGACCGTGCCTCGATCCCCTAGTCGTAATCCGAGTACCCGCCATACGCTCCGCAATGTAAACACCGAAAAACATAAGCCGTCGGGCTCCCCTCTTTGTTCAGCGTCTTGAAGAACCGCTCCCATTCCCTGCCGCTCAGTTCCGCTTCGCTCCGTATAGCTTCCGCTGCTTCGGCTCCCATCTCCTCAAGCTCATCATGCCCAACCACGCCCAGGAAGGCCGCCGCATCATCGCAATGTGTGAACCACTTCTCCTGTTGCCACCCGGAGAACCCTGGTGTGAGATACGCCACTTCCTCAGCTACTGCGTCCGCCACCTCTTCCCACCCGCCGCCCCCACCCATTGACGCCATATCCGTGAACTCAGCGTCGAACAACTCATGTGCAGTCCCGTCAGCGATGCACCAGGGACAAATCAGGTCACCCAGTTCCTCTTCGCTGTAAACGGGCCCTGTATAGATATATCCTCGCGCTCGCTTGCAGACCACGCATTCCGTATCCGACGCCTCAATACTGCCCGTAGCAATCGGATCGGGGTGGTAGCGGAATGTTGGTAAGGCTTCCTGCGCCATTCAAGCGATCGCACTCGCGACGCGCACAGCCAGCATGTGGTCCCACATGGGCCCGGTCGCGCCCTGTACAGCGTCCGCGCCGGCATCTCTATATGCGAAATAGTCAGCCGGGGTAAGGAAGCCTCCTATGCCTATTATGGCGAAATCGTACCCCTGCTCCGCCCGCAGCCGCGCCAGCCTCCCCACTACGTCCAGCCCGACCCCGCGCAGAGCCGCCCCGCACACTCCGGCCACCTGCCGTCCCGCGCCGGGCAGGGCTTGCCCCCCTGTTTCCGTAGTCACAGGAACCGGCACGGCGTTCACCGCTCCATACCCTTGCACGTAAGGCGCTGTGGCCCTAATTACCGCCCTCAACGTCGCTTCACCCGCTTCGTCGGGTGCGTAGCTGCCCAGCTTGGCGAACAACGGCCTGCCCGGCCCAATCGCTTCCCGTATCGCCTTGCATACCCGCCCCGACGCTTCCGGGTCGTGGCACATTAACCCGTGCCCGCCCAGATTCGGGCACGACAAGTTCACCTCGATCATGTGTGCCCCCGTCTCCGCGCACATCGCCGCAGCCACCGCATGGTCGGCTATAAACTCATCGGCCCCGCTGCCCGCCCCCACCGTCCCCGTCACGCTTGCGACCAGTATCTGCTCCGCACCCGCCCCCCTCACGGCAAGCTCCATATCCGCCTGCCACACCTCCGGCAATTGCGCAGGCATCCCGAACGAATTGGTAATACTGAGCGTGGCCAGGTCTACAGCCTCCCCTTCCCCGAAAGCGCGCGCCGTTAGCGTCCTCAGCCCCATCTCCGCCGGTGGTATCGGCTCGTGGGCCTCCACATACAGCACATTGGGAGCAGGGTGAGAAGGCCATTCCCTGCTCCTCACCGTCTTGTAGTGGCACAGGTCGAACCCCCACTGGAACGCAGCGTTCGTGAACTTCGAGTTGAGTAGCGGCCCCGACGGTATCCCCACCGGCCTTCGCAGCCTCAGCCCCGCAATGCTCGTCCACTTCTCTTCGGGCAAAGCCAGCGCCGCGCTGATCTCAGGCGTCGGTGGCGTAGAAATAGGCCCAAAAGGGCCCAGATCATAATTCTCCTGATAGCTCAATGCGGGATCATAAAATGGGACACTGCTCGCTTCCCGCCGCGACAATTCCTCCGCCCCATCCTCCTGCCTATCACTAATAGAAATCCCCATCAACCACCCCCAACCCCACAGTCAAGCCTCGCCACTTATCACCACCGGTCACCGGTCACTAACTCCTAACCCCTCGCCTCACACCGCCTGAGCTATCGATGACAACCCGCAAACATACCGCACTATGCGCTCGAAGCCCATCCCGAACCCTGCTTGCCGCGCCGTTGTGTCGCGCCTCATCTCCACATACCACTCGTAGTCCTGCACACTGCCGCCCAGGTCAACGGTCTGTCGCACCGCCTTCGACCCGAATAGCCGTGTCTCAAGCAGCCCGGCATCGGTCTCCGTCTCCGAAGCACCCATTACCTCGCCCACCCCCGGCAGCAGCAGGTCGCAACATTCGACCACACGCGGGTCTTGCCTGCACACCTTCATCGTGAAAAACCGCGTCTCAGCCGGGTAGTGAGTGACAAACAAAGGCCCGCCCACCATCTCAGTCAATGCTAACTCGTGCGGGTTAGCCAGGTCTTCGCCCCACTCAATAAAATACCCCGCCCTCTGCAAAGCGACAATCGCCTGGTCGTAGGTCATCCGTTGGAATGGTGCCTGGATACGTGTGAGCGCGCCCGTGTCGGCCTTGAGCGCGGCCAGAGAGCTTGCAGCACGTTCCGCAGCCTTGCGTGCCATGCCCGTCACCATCTCCTCAATCAACACCACCAGCCTATCGAGCGTCCACCCCGTCGCTTCGCCCTCGATCAATGTGAATTCGGTGAGGTGGCGCTGGTCGCTCTTGCGCTCGGCCCTGAACGAGCGGCCCACCGAGTAAACCGCGCCCAGTTCCTGCATAAGTGGCTCAAGGTGTAGCTGGGCTGTCTGTCGCAAAAAGACACTCCCGCCCTCCAGCTTCACCGGAATTAGAGTGCCCGGCTCGCCGCACGCGCCCGAAATCTGCGTGAACACCGGTGCTATAACCTGCGTAAACCCCGCCGCATCAAGCGTGCTCTGCGCCGACTGCAACAGCGCGGCCTTCACTCTGGCGATGTGCGCGGCCTCTCGTCTACTCGTCCCGAGGCTCCCCGGCAACTGCATACCTGCGGGCACGGTGTAAGGGGCATTGGCCTGTATATTCACTGTAATCTACCTCCGGCGCTGGTGCAAAACCCACAAAAAAACCTTGCTCGTGGCAAGGTTGTGTGCATGGCGAGATGCTTTGCACCAACCTTCTCGGCCTCGCTGGGCCGCTAGTTAAAGGTCGTTCCGGGCCGGACCCCGCATGGCGCACCATGCCTCCGGCTGTCCCCAGTATAGCCCTTCGCTACTACAGTGTCAATACCCTTATGCACCACAACTCCTCGCAGCCACCCCTCCTTCCCTGTCATTCCCCGACCTCCCTTACCTTCCACCACCGACAACACCCCCAAGCGGTAGAGTGACCACCCCACCATGGGCTCACGCTACCGCTTGGCCTCCCACCCAACCCCTAATCTTTCTTCTCTCCCTTAGTGTGCTCTTACCCTCTTGCCCTTCGTGATCAATACCCAATCCCCTTGCGCTCTTTGTGATCTTGGCGTTTCCATTCCTGATCCCTATTCCCTAACCCCTAACCCCTAACCCCGTTTATGGTATAATCTCTGGTTGAATGCCAACCGCAAACGGCATTCCCTATAGACTGTACCCCATAACCAAACAAGGATGTTTAGTATGACAGCTACCCAACTCGCAAACCCCGCTGAAACCGAACATGCCGCTCCCGAGCGCCTCTACTCCCTCGACGCCCTCAAGACCCGCATCGAGCGTGTTCGCGCCGAGCTCGACGCCCGTGGCCTCGACAGCATGCTTGTCTCCCACCCCCAGAACCGCAACTACCTGATCGGCTTCGGCGGCGAAGATGCCCCCCCTCTCGACACCGCCGGCATGCTCTTGGTCGGCCCCGACAGCCTCGTCCTCGTAACAGACGGCCGCTACACCATTCAGGCCGCCGGAGAGCTCTACCCCGAGTTGGGCATAGAGGTCGTCGCCCGCCAGGGTCGCGTCGCCACCGCCATAGCCGAACAGGTCGCCAAGCGCAAATACAAGCGCCTCGGCTTCGAAACCGCCCACCTCCTCCACATGCTCTGGCGCTCCATTGACAAGTCCCTCCCCGACACCGACCTGATCCCCGTCACCCGCGTCGTCGAGCCGCTGCGCATGATCAAGAGCAACGATGAAATGGCTATCCTCCGCAAGGCCATCACCATCTCCGACCAGGCATTTAACATCGTAAGCAAGCGCCTCACCCCCGGCATGACCGAAAAGCAAGCCGCCTGGGACATTGAACGCACCATGCGCGACCTCGGCGCCGACGAGCGAGCATTCGGCACAATCATGGCGAGCGGCCCCAACGGCGCAATGGCCCACGCGGTGCCCGGTAATCGCCTACTCCGTGAAGGTGAGCCCATCGTAATCGACATGGGCGCACGCCTCGACGGCTACAACTCCGACATGACCCGCACTATCATCCTCGGCGAGCCCACCGACAAGTTCCGCGAAATATACAACATCGTGCTCGCTGCCCACCTCGCTGCGGAGCGCGGCATCAAAGCCGGCATGAGCGGCGTCGAGTGCGACAAGCTAGCCCGTGACGTCATAGACGCCGCAGGTTACGGCGACACCTTCACCCACAGCCTGGGTCACGGTATCGGCCTCGAAGTGCACGAAGGCCCCAGCTTTAGCAAGATGTCCGAAGACACCATGGAAGAAGGCAACGTAATGAGCGTTGAGCCCGGCATCTACATTGAGGGCTGGGGCGGCGTTCGCATCGAGGACCTCGTACTGGTCCGCCACGACGATGCAGAAGTGCTAACCCTCGCCGACAAGCACCCGGCATATTGATACGTTACTGCGCTTGCCGCCTAATCCACGGCCTACCGGCGCGATAACAAATGTAGGAGATCGAAATATGACCGTAACAACAAGCGAACTGAAAAAGGGCATCACCATCATGCTGGAAGGTGAAATGTACAAAGTCACCGACTGGTCGCATAACAAGCAGGGTCGAGGCAGCGCGAACGTGCGCCTGCAGCTCAAGAACCTCCGCACGGGCTCCAACATTGAGCGCACCTTCCAGGCCGGCGCCAAGTTCGACGATGTTCGCCTCGACCGTCGTGAATTGCAGTTCATGTACTCCGACGGCGATGAGTACCACTTCATGGACCCCGAGACCTATGAGCAGGTGAGCCTCCGCGCAGATATGCTTGGCGATGCCGTGAACTACATGGTCGAGAACGAAAATGTTGAAGTGCTAATGAACGGCGACACCTTTGTTGACATCGACCTGCCCGCTGCCGTGGTTCTCGCCGTAACCTCCAGCGAGCCCGGTGTGCGCGGCGATACCGCTACCGGCGCAACCAAGCCCGCCACCCTCGTGACAGGCCTTACTATCAACGTCCCTCTGTTCGTCAATGAAGGCGATCGCGTAAAAGTAGATACGCGTACCGGCAAATACCTGGAAAGAGCTTAACCACCCACTAACCCCTCAACTGGTCACGTATCACGTATCACGTATCATGAACCCCACCTGGAGATCGAGATGGTAAGATTGCCGGAAAAAGGTGCTGACGAGCACGGTGATGGTCACGACGCAGACGCAGACGCCTCTACGCCCGTGCTGGCGGCTCTCAGCCACATAGCGAAAGAGCTTATCCACGAGATAGCCTCAACCGACATCAACGAAGTGCACATCGAGCATGGCTCCGTGCGCATCACGGTCAAGCGCGGCATCAGCATGCCCGCTGGTACTGCTCATGCCGCCGGCGCTGCTTTTTCCGCTCCCAGCTATCCCCCAGTTGGCGCCGTCTACACACCTCCGGCCACCCTCGCAGGCCCTGGTGCTTCCAGCACCGTAAACATGATCGGCCAGAGCCCCATTCACGGCGAAGACGTGCTCCTCACCGAAGGCGAACAACTGATCGTGGCCCCTATGGTCGGCACATTCTACTCGGCTTCCTCACCCGACACCGACCCTTACGTTGCTGAGGGCGACCCCGTCGAGCCTGGCCAGGTGGTTGGCATCATCGAAGCCATGAAGATGATGAACCAGATCGAGTCCGAGGTTACAGGCACGGTCAGCCGCATCTTAGTAAAGAACGCCCAGCCCGTAGAATACGGCCAACCCCTCATAGTAGTCAGCGCTAATGGTAGTGGTCAATGATAGATATAAGGAGAGCGGTAAGACCACTGACGAGTACGTCTCGCTTCTGATAACCGGTCACTAACCCCTAACCCCTAACACCCAACCCCTTAATGAATATTCGCCGCATCGCCCTGGGCCTTATTGTCAGCGCCATCTGTCTATATTTCGTGCTGCGCGGTGTAGATTGGGGCGAGGTGCTTAACCATCTCAGCCAGGTCAATCTTCCCCTCTTCCTGCTGTCCATGTTGCTGATGCTCCTGGCCTATTTCCTTATGGCCTGGCGCTGGCAGTTGCTCCTCGCCCCCCTCGAATTGCCGGCCCCTGCCCCCCACTCCCCTCCCCTCCCCTCCCAACATGGGGTTGACAGGGGCGCACCCCTGTCCGGGGGTTTGGGGGTGTCCCCCAATGCTTCCAAAAGAGAGCCCCTCTCCCCACGCGCGGGGAGAGGGGTTGGGGTGAGGGGTCTCCCCCTTCCTCCCTCCTCCCCGCCACCGACATATCCCCCTGCTCAGGTTCGACCCGAAGGCTTGTTCTCGCTCTATAGCAAGATGCTCACCGGATACTTCTTCAACGCCTTCTTCCCCGCCCGAGCGGGTGACCTCGTCCGGGCCTACCTGCTGGGTCGCAAGACCGGCCTCCCCAAGACCACTATCCTCGCCACCATTGTCATAGAGAAGGCTTTCGACGGCATTGCTCTCCTTGTTCTCTTCCTCCTTAGCCTCATCCTTTTGCCTGCTGCCATCTCCACCGCCTCCGGCCTATCACCCGATGTGCTGGCCTGGGTGGCTGGTATCGCTCTAGTAGCTGCCATCGCCGGCCTCTTGCTGTTCTATCGCTTCAGCGACAGCATAGTGCGCTTCGTCGAGCGCATCTTCAACCTGCTCCCGCTCCCCCGCAAGCTCGAACGATTGATCGTGCGCCTCGTCGAGACCTTCGCAGGTGGCATGCACATCTTCAAGACGCCGCGCCCGCTTCTCTTCGCCGGCATAATCTCGCTGGTCGTCTGGGGCGTGGTTGCCGCCATGTTCCTGTCCGCCCTTGTCTCCTTCAAGGCCACTTTCCCCGCCGGGATGATGACCCTGGCCGGGCTCCTCTTTATGACCGGCCTTGTGAACCTGGGCCTCCTCATCCCTGCTTTGCCCGGCAATGTGGGCACCTACGAGGCTCTATGTGTGGCTGCGATGGCCGTGTTCGGGGTAACCAAAGAATTGGCCGTGGCCTTCGCTCTCGTATTCCACGTGGGCCAGTTGGTCACCACTCTTGCGGTCGGGGGGATCGCCTTTTCGACGCAAAACCTCTCCCTCGCCGAGATGCGTCCTACCGAGCAGGCCGCCGAGCAGGAAGCAGCTCAATCGCTTGATGCATTCGACCGGGGAACAGACGCATGAAAATACTCGTGCTCGCGCCCCAGTGGCCCGATCCGCCGATGCAGGGCGCCGCTATCCGCAATCTGCAGGTCGCCTTGTACCTCGCGCTCAGGCACGAGGTTACGCTCCTCACCTTCGAAGCAGGGCCTGGCGTAGGGCCTGAAATGCACGACCTGCGGGAAGCCTGCCATCGCGTCGAAATCCTACCCGTCCCCACCCGCACGAACAGGCAGCGCTTATTGCGGCTGTTTATTTCCTCGATGCCCGATATGGCTTGGCGCCTCCACTCAGAAGCCATGCGGCGTCGGGTAGAGGAGTTGTGCCGCGAGGAAAAGTTCGACGCCATACACGTTGAAGGCATCGAAATGGCCCCCTATGGTCTCCAGGCGGTTCGCCACCTGCCCAACGCCCGCATGGTATACGACGCTCATAATGCCGAGTACTTGCTTCAGCGCCGGGCGTTTACCACAGACATCAAGCAGTTCAGACGCTTGCCCAGGGCCATCTATTCATTCATTCAGTGGTACAGGCTTCGCAGGCTCGAGAGGAACGTCGCCCTCGCAAGCAAGCGCGTGCTGGCCGTCTCCCCGGCTGATGTGGAGGCCATTTCTAATCTGGCGAACGCATTGCGCAACCGCGTCGTCCCCCTGCCCAATGGCGTAGAACCTTCCTACTGGGCACCCAACGCCGTCATGCCCCAGGACGTACTCGTGGGGCAATCCGCCCTCGTGTTTGATGGTACGATGGACTTCAGGCCCAACGTCGATGCCGTGCTCTGGTTCGCCTCCGACGTATGGCCCTTGGTGCGCGCCGAGCGCCCCCATGCGCGCTTCTACATCGTGGGTAGGAATCCCGCGCCAGAAGTGCTCGCCCTCAGTGAAGACACCGGCATCATCGTCACCGGCGCTGTCGACGACACGCGTCCCTGGGTAGCAGGCGCGGAGGTCTACGTGGTCCCCATGCGCATGGGCGGTGGCGTGCGGCTTAAGGTGTTGCAGGCAATGTCCATGTCCTGCGCCATAGTATCCACCCCTATGGGCGCCGAAGGTATAGCTCTGCGTCCCGGCAAAGACATGCTCATCACCTTCTCAGCCAAAGGCTTCGCAAACGCCATCCTCCTCCTTCTCTCCGCCCCCGACCGCCGGCGAACCCTCGGCCGCTCCGCCCGCGAGCTGGTAACCTCCCTCTACTCCTGGGACAGCCTCCTCCCAGTCCTCGACGAAATCTACCCAGCCCCTCCACCCCACTAACACAAGCGGCTGACAGGAGCCCCACCAAGTTAGCCAAGGGGCTCAGGTGTCCTCCCTGCCGGGGGTGGGTCTACGTGTGCCCACCCTTTTGGGGAAATGCAAAAGGGGTGCAGGGGACCTCCCCTTGGACCCCCCAGACTTCCACTATAGCAGCGCGATAACCACACTAAGCAACAATATTCCGGCGGATATCGCCGCCAACCCTGCGAACCGCCAGTTCCGCGCCGCGGCGAACGTCACCATGCTCGCCAGCAGCGTAACCCCCGGGCTCGCAAGCAGCAACAGCAACCCCAGGCTGAGCACCGCATCAGGGTTGCCTGCCAGCATCGCATCGTACAGCCCGCTAATGGGTATCGTCCGGTAGCTCAGCGGCGTGGATGCCGTGCTGCCGGCGATCGCCCACACCAGGCCCAGCAGCATAATGCCGAAGCTGCTGTACATCCCCACCCTCAGAATTATCCCCGCCCAGCGGTACGTTGCGCGATCTATATGCATAGTCACCCTGCCCGATGCCTGCCTATCCCAACACCAGTCTCAGCCCCACAATAACGAGCGCCAGCGCCAATCCGCGCACGATCCACCTGCCCGTGAGCCTGCGCGAGAGCGCCCCGCCAACCTGCGCCCCGCCTATCGCCCCTATCGCCATCGCAATGGCGGGCGCTATCTGCACGTTGCCCTGAATCAGCTGTGTTGTCGAGCCCGTAGCCGCCGAAATCGCAAGTATAAAGTGTGACGTAGCCGTGGCTATGTGTGCCGGGAAGCTGAACAGGTTGATCAGCGCCGGCACGTGGATGATACCCCCGCCTATGCCAAGTATGCTCGACATAAAGCCCACCCCGAAGCTGAGCACAAGTCCCCACCCCTTCGAGAAGCCGAACTTGTAGTTTTCTCCCCGTGCGTCGGTGATCGAGCGTACGGTCCACAGCCACCCCTTCGGTCCCTCAGGCTTGGTCGTATCGCCCTGGTTGTTAGACCGTCTCTCCGGCCTGAACATGAGGTAGGTGGAGAGGATCACGAGCAGCACGCCGAAAATGAGATCGAACACGCGCCCGCTCAACAGGCTAACTGCGAGCGAACCTATTATCGCCCCCGGCAGGGTAGCAAGCGCGAACTGAATCCCTGTGCGGAAATCAACCCTGCCCTGTCTCCAGTACGAAATCGTGCCGCTGGCGGCGTTTGCTGTCACCACGCACAGCGACGTAGCGACCGCTTGCTCGTGCGGCCACTTCAAGACAAGCAGCAGCACAGGCACGATAATAAAGCCTCCACCCGCCCCGATCAGTGTCCCATAGGCTCCTACTACTATTCCAAAGGCCACGAACGCCAACATTATCAACCAAAAATCCATATTTGATGCCTCTGCTCCCTGCTCTCATTCGCCATATATGCCCAACGCCTGCAGGATCATCATTATCGCCACCACGAACGCGATCCAGCTGAATATCTGCCTGAGCAACGCATTAGGCGTGCGCGGAACGAGCCACGCCCCCGTCCTGGCTCCCAGAAAAACAAACAGCACGATTGGCACCGCCATCAAGGGGTCAATGTCGCCACGAGCATACCGCACTATCGCGGCGCTGGTCGCTGTAATGCCAATCATGAAGCTGCTCGTGCCTGTTGCCACCTTCAGTGGTACGCCCATCATCAGGTTCATCACCGGCATCTGCACTATCCCGCCGCCCACTCCCAGCAGCCCCGCCACTACACCGGCGAACGCACTCACACCCATTCCGCCCCCAATCCTGCGAGGAGTGTACGTTTCTGCGCTGCCCGTCGCCGCGTCATTATACACCCCTCCAAGCTCCAGCCGGTCCGTGTCCTCCCCCTGCAGCGCATCATGTTCGAGCATGGGAGCATTATTGTCGGACTGCCGCTCCTTGCGCCTCACCGAGATCGCGGCGTAGACCACCACGGCGGCGAATAGCGCGCTCAATATCTTGACAGGTACAAAGGAGGCAAGCAGCGACGCGGCAAGCGCCGCCGTGGTGGTCGAAACAAGCAGAATTAGTGCCAGCCTGATATTCGCCAGGCCATTCCGCACGTACGTAGCGGCCCCTCCGGTCGATGTGGCAATCACAGCCATGTTGCTCGTGCCGACCGCCATCAGAAAAGGCACTCCATAAATAAGCCTGAGGGCAGCTACAATAAAAACTCCTCCGCCCAGCCCTAACAGCGCCCCCAGCAATCCGGATACATAGCCGGTAAGCGCCATGCCAAAAAAGTATAAGATATCCACTCGCGTCTCCCAGTTAACAATCGTGCTATTATAACAGGGATCGGACAACTTATTTTGACATCTCACGCGCAGGACGCTTATAATCGGGCTAATCTAAGGAGGACGATTTACATTGTTAGATATTAACCAACTCGTAAGATACAATATGGAGCGCGAACGTAAACTCGAGACCAGTGGCATCTACTTCCTGAGAGACATAACCGATGACTCTGCAGAGCTCATGAGCCAGGCGCTTGTCTCCATGTCGGTCGACCGTCAGGGCGATCCCGACAAGCCGATCACCATCTATATCAACTCGGGCGGTGGCTCGGTGGGCGCGGGCCTCGCTATGATGGAGATGATCTACAGAATGCGCACCATGTACAAGGTCACTATCAACACAGTCGTTACCGGCTACGCCTATTCCATGGGCGCCATCGTGTTTCAGGCCGGCGACACCCGGCAAATGGGCTCGTTCTCCACCCTCATGCTTCACTCCCCCCAGTGGTTCCTGTCAGGCAGCGACCAAACCATCTTCAATGACTACGCAACCCTGGCCCGCCACTACAAGAACCTCGTATCCAACATCTTCTCCCAGAGAAGCGGTAAGCACAATGCCGAGTGGTGGGAGAAGTTTATCTATTCAGGCCGCGACCGCTTCCTCGCCGCCGAGGAGTGCATCGAATTAGGCCTGGCCGACGAAATCTACGGCCTTCAGCTAACCACCCCACCCCCTCCCCTGCCTGGCGCCGGCATCCTCCCCGAATAAAGACTGCGAACGACCAAGTGACAAACGAACGCATAGGCTCTAGTCACGCATCACGCATCACGTATCACGTCTCCCCCTTATCACTTATCAAGAAAGGCCCATCCTTGAGCAGCATCTTCGGTGGCAACCAGGAAAGCGATATTCCTGTCCGCCAGGCTTGCACAATCCTATACGACGCTTTGCCCGACCTCAAGGGCACAGACCTGCATGCCAAGCTCGAGAACCTGGTCGGACCGTGCACCGTCGAGTGGGCCGTTATTGCCCCGTCCGCAAGCGCTCCTGCCGCTGCTTCTCCCATGTTGGGCGGCGTGGCTACTTTTGCGGCCGCCGGTACCGACATTGAGCACAGAGTGGCTATGGTGGCCCTGAGCGTTGCTGTGCGCCCCGATGTGCTCGACGTCACTGTTGGTGTATCCCCAATGGCTGGCGAGCAGCGTGAGGCCTTCAGGACGCATGGTGCCGCCATACGCCTCTTCTATATGGGCGATGCTGTGGACCCCGTAGAACAGCTAATCGCGCTCTACTCAGTTGCGGGCGCTGCGCTCCGCCTGGGCGGCATCGGCATTATCAACGAAAGAGCCGCGCTTGCTCTCCCGTCCGAAGCCGCTGAAGTCTTCCTGCCCCAACTCAACGATGAGATCCCACCGATCCAGCTCTGGACCGGAGCGCTCACGTTCACCGTAAACACAGATGCGGACGGCAAGCCCAGTCGCTTTCTGTTACGTACCTATGGAATGGACCAGTGCGCCCTCCCCGAGCTTGGCATCCGCTTCACCGATCTCACTCTCGCCGACGATAACTACAACGCGCTCATGAACGTCTGCCTCTACTTCGTCCAACACAGGAACACTGTTCCTCTAGCAGTAGGCGACCGCGTCGAGTTCGGTAGCCATACCTACCTGCTGACCGGACTTGAAAGTGATGACTGGGACGCGGCTTCGTCAACCGGGCTATTACTGCTGATCGAGGTTTGATCGCCAATCACTATCAAGCACGACCCTTTGGCGTTGGACGCCACCCGCGCCGAAACGCTGAACCCCGCTTCCTCCATCCTCCGCTTCAGCACTCCCACCCAGCCGTACCAGCTGCCGTTCTGCTCTAGCTGGCGCTGTATCTCCTCGGCGCTGTAATTGCCCGGGCTGCTGTCGTGGCCATATACGACCCTGGCAACCCCGCCCAATGCTCGTGCCTGTGCTCCTTTCGGCTTGAGCCAGCCCCCCGGCACCACTACCACCCGCCCGCCCGGCTTCATCACGCGCCTCAACTCGCTCAGCATTTGCGCATCGGAAATGTACTCGCTGGGGAATGTGCTTACCGCCGAGTCGAAATAGCCCGAAGGGAAAGGGAGTGCGTTTGCGGCGGCTCTCAGCATCCGCGCTGTGGGCAAGCCATGTCTGCGAGCCTTCGCCGTCGCTTGCCGCAACATCTGCGCTGACAGGTCGATCCCCCAGGCCTCGTATCCCGCTTGCATGAGGGCGATCTGCATATTGCCTGTGCCCATCCCCACCTCAAGCACGCGCTTGCCCGTCAAATGCGGTACGGCCGACCGCTGCCAGGCACCCCACTGACCCAGAAAGAACGTTTTGCTCACCCAGTCGTAGGCCCACGCCAACGGCCCATACAGCGACTCGAACGCCAGCTTGAGCAGGCGTGCGCGTACGCTATTCGCTCCTTTGACGTGCTTCATGGCATATTGTACCATGATGACATATGCGCCCACCCCAACAAACCTCGCTAACCGTCGAAGGCCTCGGCCTGTTGAACTACTTGCACGGTGTGCTGACCCAGCCGCTCGGCTCGTGGGACGGCTTCTACATGCCCCTCAGCCCCTCGATGAACTTCGCCTTGCGCTACCAGCTTGCCTTCTCCGCCTATGCTGTGGCCGCTCTTTCCCAGAGCACTCCCGCCTATACAGCCATCTACACTGAAGCCCTGCGTGGAGCTATCGAGAAGATGCTGCACATTGACGTATGGGGCTACTGGCGCGTTCCGCCAGAGAGTGACGACGCTCCCTCGGGTGGCATGGGCTCTCTGAGTTCGGGACACGTAGCTGTGCTGCTTTCGCCACATCAGCGCGCGGTTGCCGGGCCGCCCTCCGACCCTATCGCCCACAACAACCTCCAGTATTCAGGCCACCTGAGCACCATGTTGGGCCTCTACGAAAAAGTGTCGGGCGACCGGCGCTACGACAATCCCTTCTCCCTGCGCGACCCCGCCAGCGGCGTTGAATACACATACACTCACACCAAAGTTGCCGAGCGCATCCACACCCAGATGCACTCCACGGGCTTCGGCGGGGTGTGCTGCGAGCAGGGCATGGCCTATGTCCCCTGCAACAACCACGCTATGGCCTCCAACACCCTCCATGACGCCCTCCACGGCACAAGCTACCGCGAGGCCAACGGCGCCTGGCTCAAGACCGTACGCGACAAAATGGTTCTGCGCGGCCCTGCCCTGCGCGGCGTCTTCGGCACTGCCTACGTGAAAGACCTGCACATGGCAGCCCCCGTCGCCTTCAACTTTACCGATGCCTGGGGCCTGGCGTTCATGCTCCCGTTCGACCGCCCCCTCGTCCGCAAGCTCTATAGCAAATTCAAGAAGCGCAGCATCTCGGACGCAGGTTCCGAGGGCGCCTTCGTTAGTTCGTCACCCCTGAGCGAGCGCATGGAGATCAGCGACGTGGCCATCAACACCGGCTTCGGGACTATCCTCGCCCGCGGTATCGGCGACGTCGCTCTGGCCGACTCCCTCATCAGCTATGCATCGTCGGCCTTTGGCGCGACCTGGCAGGATGGCCGCTACTTCTACAAAGACGCACCGCGCACCCTCCACTCCACCGCTCTTCGCGCGGTCGCCGAGGCCATCGTGCCCGGAGGCGCCGGCTTCACTCGCCTGTTCAACGATCCGCCGCGCCCCGGCAGAGATCTCGACCCCCACGTAGTCGGCTTATCCGACCCGCCAGGGCACACAGGCATTTCGCAGGCCGAATACAACCCGCAAGAGCGCACTCTGCACATTACCCTCACCCGGGTGGGCGATCTTTCCCTGCTTGCAAGCGACGCGCCTGCCGAGGTAGAAGTCACCGTGTCCAATGCGGGCACTTCACCTCGTGTAACCGTCCCTTCAGCATCCAGCATTTCGTTTGAGCGCACCGGCAACAACATCACCTTCCTGCTGCCGGTCAGGGCAAGCGAACCCGCGTCTTGCTCGGTGGCAATTTGAGTTTTCCACGACTCCACACGTCGGGATGTGCAAAACTACCCACTTTAATGTGGAAAACTTGCGAGGAATGAGGATAAACAGTGGATAAACCCCCTCTAGATGGCTGGGCCATGGTGATCTGCAACCCTGTGTCGGGGGCCGGACGTGGCCTCACGATACTCAAGAACGTGCGCCGCACTCTTGACCATGCAGGAGTAACCTACATGCACGAGGTGTCCTCCGCTCGTGGCGAGGTGGCTCGGCTCGCGCGTGCTGCCGTGCTCTCCGGGTGCAGCACTGTCATCGTCATAGGCGGCGATGGCAGCTTCTTCGAGGCCGTCAACGGCGTTATTGGCCCCCTCGATCTCGAAACTGCCGGGCGCGGCCTCGCCACACACGATATAGCGCTTGGCCTTGTCCAGGCAGGGCGCGGCAGCGATTTCGGGCGGTCTGCCGGGGTGCCCTCGGACGTCGCGGCTGCCTGTGCTCGACTTGTGGCCGAGCGCACCACTCTCTTTGACCTCGGCCACGTCTCCTATCGCTCCTTCGACGGTGAGGATCGTCAGCGATTCTTCGCCAACGCCGCGGGGCTGGGCTTCGATGCCGAGGTATCCCTCCGCGCCAACGCGGGCTCGCGTATGCTGGGCAGCACCATCCCCTACCTTAGCAGTCTGCTCCGTACACTCCTCTCCTATCACAACAAGAACATGGAAATCAGCCTGGACGGCGGGCAATCCTGGCATGCTCGCGCAAATAGCTTCGTGGTCGCTAACGGCCAGTATTTCGGTGGCGGCATGAAGATCGCGCCCGACGCTAGTCTCGCCGACGGTATATTCGACATCACGATGCTGGGCGACCTGGGCAAAGTCGACCTGGTTCGCAACGTCCCAAGGGTCTACGACGGCAGTCATGTCTCCCACCCCAAGGTAACTACCGCTCGCGCCCGCACCGTGCGAGTCGATTCCGCTGAGCGCGTGCTCCTGCAGGCCGACGGCGAAGTGCTGGGCCTCGCTCCCGCCCAATTCACGATAATTCCTGCCGCCCTCAAAATGATCATCTAGCCCGCGCAAGGCTGGTGCTGTATAATATGCCTACTCTGTGCTGGGGAAGGAAGTACAGCTTTCACATATGCTGCCACGGGATTTATGCCGCTAAGATACGGCTTTTGTCTAGCATGGCAGATTATGTCCTGCTATTTCTTATGAGATAGCGATATTTCTATATATTGGGCCGTGTCGCGGGCGATTTGGCGCACGAAAGCTAACAGAGCAAAGCTCTCAAAGCCTGTTACACTCTGCTTCCTGGCGTTGTTCGTTGCTTGCACCGTCTCACAGACCCGGAAGGTAACACAATGTACCAGTATCTGCATCGCCGATTTCGATTTGTAATGGTGGCTCTCCTGCTTCTCGTCCTCGGAGCCGCGCTCTCGGGCGCGAATAGCGGCGTTTCGCTTGCTTCAGCCCCAACCGGTCCGCTCTGGCATGATGTCAACGCCGCTGACATAGCGCCCGCAGGCATCAGAACTACCATCCCCAGCAAGTTTCGCGCGGTCGCGGTGGACGAGGTTACGCTCACGGGCGTGCTGTCCCAGGCTCCCCTCGAGTCTGCGACCAACCGGCCCAGCACGTCGGCAGCCATCATCACCCTGCCCCTGCCTGATGGAAGCTACGGGCGGTTCCGGTTCGTCAACTCTCCGGTTATGGCTGCGAGTTTGGCCGTGCGCTTCCCCGAGATCCAGACCTATCTGGGCCAGGGCATAGACAATGCCACAGCTTCCGTGCGCTTCGACCGCACCCCCTTCGGCTTCCACGCAATGATACTCGCTGCGGGTGGCGTGGTCTTCATCGATCCTTACCAGAGGAACGACACAGTCAACTACGTCAGCTACTACAAGAGCGACTCGCAACTCGTGCCTGGCGCTCAGATGACCGAGCTAGGAGTTGATACCTCCGGTCCACAGGATGACTACTCCAACGTACCACTCACCCCCTCCGGCACCGAGCTGCGTACCTACCGCCTGGCCCTGGCAGCAGACGGCGAGTACACCCAGTTCTACGGCGGCACAATAAACGGCGCGCTTGCGGGCATGGTTACTTCCGTGAACCGCGTAGACGGCGTTTATGAGCGCGAAGTCGCCGTGCGTATGGTCTTGATCCCCAACGAGACAGATATCATCTACACCGATGCAAACACCGACCCATACACCAACAACGACGGTGGCGCCATGCTCGGTGAGAACCAGGCCAACTTGGACGCTATGATCGGCAATGCAAACTATGACATCGGCCACGTCTTCAGCACAGGTGGCGGCGGCGTAGCAGGCCTGGGCGTTGTTTGCCGCACGTCTAGCAAGGCTTATGGCGTGACAGGCTCTTCCTCCCCCATCGGTGACAACTTTGATATTGACTATGTAGCCCACGAAATGGGGCACCAGTATGGCGCCGACCACACCTTCAACGGGACGACAAGCAATTGCGGTGGCGGCAACCGCTCCGGCAACCACGCATATGAGCCCGGAAGCGGCTCAACGATCATGGCTTATGCCGGCATCTGCGGCGCCGAAGACCTCCAACCACACAGCGATGCATACTTCCATACAGACAGCTTCGATGCAATCGTAACCTACACCACTGTGGGCGCGGGCAATGCCTGCGCTGCCATAACACCTACCGGCAATACACCTCCCGTCGTGAACGCAGGCGCGGCTTACACAATTCCTAATCAGACACCCTTTAAGCTGACAGGTTCGGCTACTGACGCCGACAACGACCCGCTCACATTCGACTGGGAACAGTTCGACCTGGGCGCTGCGGCCCCACCCAACACCGACAACGGCAACCGCCCCATCTTCCGCTCCTTCAACCCTACTACCGTGCCCTACCGCTACTTCCCTAAGTTGAGCGACATCCTGTCCAACACACTCACCTTTGGTGAGGCCTTACCCACGACCGATCGAACAATGACCTATCGCCTTACTGCGCGTGACAACCGTGGAAGTGGTGGCGGCGTGGACCACAGTAGCACAACCGTAACTTCGGTCATCAGCGCGGGTCCGTTCCTGGTTACCCAGCCGAATACGAACGTGACGTGGACCGCGGGCGGCACCGAAACTGTGGCCTGGGACGTAGCCAACACCACAGCAGCACCCGTTAGTTGCTCAAATGTTGATATTACCCTGTCTGTCAATGGCGGGGCCACGTTTGACTCTGTGTTGGCCGCCAGTACGGCTAACGACGGCACAGAGCAGGTCACCGTGCCCAACATCAGCACGACCGCGGCGCGTGTAATGGTCGGTTGTTCCAACAATATCTTCCTCGACATATCCGACGCCGACTTCACGATAGTCGGCGGCCCAACCCCAACTACTACCGACACACCAACAGCTACAGCTACGAATACACCCATCGACATGGACACTCCTACGATAACGCCGGGCGGCCCCACCCTCACCCCCACCAATACGCATACACCTCAGCCTACAGCCACTCCCAGCATGCCTCCCACGGCCACTCCTATCGCTTGCACCATCCAGTTCACAGATGTGCCGGTCGGCAGCACCTTCCACGACAACATCCTCTGCCTCGCCTGCCAGGGCTTGATCAGCGGCTATCCCTGCGGCGGACCGGGTGAGCCCTGCGACCCCAACAATAACAACTACTTCCGCCCCGGTAACAACGTCAGTCGTGGACAACTCTCGAAGATAGTCTCCAATGCCGCCGGCTTCAACGACACCCAGACCGTCCAGATGTTCGAGGATGTTGTACCAGGCTCAACCTTCTTCGACTTCATCGGCAGGCTGGCTTCTCGCGGTCTCATCAACGGCTATCCCTGTGGTGATCCCACCGAACCGTGCGGCCCCAACAACCTCCCATACTTCCGCCCCAGTAACACCGCCTGGAGAGGCCAAATCGCCAAGATAGACGCCAACGCCGCAGGCTACAATGACACGCCCACCGGACAGCAGTTCGAGGATGTATTCCCCGGTTCTACCTACTACGTGTTTGCCTACGAGCTTTCGACCAGAGGCATAATGTCGGGCTACCCGTGTGGTGGTCCCATAGAGCCATGCGGTCCCAACAACCTCCCTTACTTCCGTCCGATTTCCAACGCCACAAGGGGTCAAACCAGCAAGATCGTGGGCAACACCTTCTTCCCCCAGTGCGCCATCGCCGGCACGAAGTAAATCCAGCGACATATCGCACTTAACAACCAACCGGTAAGAAGAAGCCCTGAGGATCATACGCTTGGGGCTTCTTTGCGCCTGTCCGGCCTTTGTACGTAATATCTCGTAACTGCCCACCTGCAAGTGGAAAACCTCCTTTTGCCTCCTCGACGGGTGCTATACTCGCCTCGACTTGGCACAACTTGGCACAGTACGCGGGGCGAATTCTCGCAACCTGTGTGCGGCTGGCTCGTTATGTTATTGGGGCGAACTGAGAGCGCAGGTATGATTTAGCCGAAAGGCCCAAAACAGGCAGGAGCCTGGCTCAAGCGAGAATTAGGA
>JBBRDO010000031.1:0-45560 GCA_038203825.1 Chloroflexia bacterium
TTTGCATGGACAGCTAACGCCTTCAGCCAGAATGTGGGTGCGGCAGAGTACTATGTCGACACACCGCCCATGGCAGGCGGCACCGGTACAGCCATGCAGCCTATCGACGGCACGTTCAACTCGCCGACCGAAGGCGTGCAGGCCACCATCGACACAGGCCCCCTTTCCGTGGGTAGGCACATCATCTTCATCCGCGGGCGCGGCGCAAACGACTTCTCAGGCTATCAGACCTGGGGCGCGTTCTCGGCAGTCTTCCTGGACGTAACGTCAAACGGCGGGTCCACACCCACGCCCACAGATACACCTACGCAAGTAGCTACAAACACAGAGACCGCAGTGCCCACCAATACCGCAGTAGCAACAGCCACCGGCACACCTCCCACAGCCACAGATACAGCGGTTGTCACCAACACGCCAACCGAAACAGTAACAGGCACACCACCCACAGCCACCGAAACAGCTACGGCGTGCACGCTCTCCTTCGAGGACGTGCCGGTGGGCAGCACCTTCTACCCCTACATCCAGTGTCTTGCTTGCCGAGGCATCATCAACGGCTACCCATGCGGTGGTACCGGTGAACCATGCAACCCTACCAACGACCCCTACTTCCGCCCGGGCAACAACGTTACCCGTGGACAGTTCGCCAAAATTGCTTCGAACTCTGCAGGCTTCAACGAGCCCCCAGGAGCACAGCAATACGAGGACGTCCTCCCCGGCTCGAGCTTCTACGCCTACATCTGGCGGCTGACCAACCTAGGGTTTGTCAACGGCTATCTATGTGGTGGAGTAGGTGAGCCATGCGGCCCGAATAACCTGCCTTACTTCCGACCCAATGTCAACGTCACACGCGGGCAGCTATCCAAGATAGACGCGAGTCTCGCAGGCTTCGCTGAGCCTCCGGGAGCCCAGCAGTATGAAGACGTGCTCCCAGGCTCAACCTTCTACGCCTACATCTGGAGGCTGTCAAACAGAGGCATCATCAACGGCTACCCATGCGGTGGGCTAGGGGAGCCATGCGGACCTGGCAGCCTACCCTACTTCAGGCCAGGCGCTAACGCCACCAGAGGCCAGGCAAGCAAGATCGTGGCTAACACGTTCTTCCCCACTTGCTCCGCACCGGTAAAGAAGTAAGCCTTAGCGTACAAAACGCCAACCAAAAAGGAGGACGTCGACTTTTGAGTCAACGTCCTCCTTTTGCATGAACAAGTAAATATCTTGTCTCAGAACACATTCCGGATGACAAGGAAACGCAGGACGCGCCCGGATTTACGATCTGCGACTTACGATCTACGACTCATATCTCACACACGAATACAGGCAGCCCAATGGCCGGGCGCTTTTTGCTCCAGTGGCGGGTCTATCTCACTGCAGGCTGCGATCGCGATGGGGCAGCGCGTGTGGAAATGGCAGCCCCTGGGTGGGTTGATCGGCGACGGCACATCACCTGTGAGGATGATACGCTCGCGCTTGGCTTCGGCTATCGGGTCGGGAATAGGCACTGCGGATAATAGCGCCTTCGTGTAGGGCATGAGCGGATTCTCA
Source organism: Chloroflexia bacterium (assembly GCA_038203825.1). Taxonomy (GTDB): domain Bacteria; phylum Chloroflexota; class Chloroflexia; order QHBQ01; family JADMIH01; genus JADMIH01. Next base: position 1,543 of record JBBRDO010000031.1, read on the forward strand.
TAAAGCTCCGTGCGGTCTGCCAATTCAACGATCTTGCCGAGGTACATAACCGCCACCCGGTTTGCGATGTGACGCACCACGCTCAAATCGTGGGCGATGAATAGATACGTCAGCCCGAACTCAGACTGCAAGTCCTCCAGCAGATTGATGATCTGCGCCCTGATCGATACGTCTAGTGCCGAGATAGGCTCATCCGCTACTATGAATTCGGGGTTGACCGAGAGGGCACGCGCAATACCGATGCGCTGTCGCTGCCCGCCTGAGAACTCATGAGGGTATCGATTGGCGAATAGAGGGTTCAGGCCCACCACGTTGAGCAATTCACTTACACGCTCGCGCCTGGCCTGCGCATCAAATAGCTTATGCACCTTAAGCGGCTCGCCAATAATATCGCCAACAGTCATGCGCGGGTTCAGCGACGCATAAGGGTCCTGGAAGATCATCTGCATTTGCTTGCGAAGGCCGCGCATTTCGTCTTTGCTAACCCTGGTGATGTCTCGCCCCTTGAAGATGACGCTCCCCGCCGTGGGTTTGTAAAGTTGCAGGATAGCCCTACCCGTAGTGCTCTTGCCACAGCCCGACTCGCCCACCAGCCCAAGAGTTTCGCCCTTCTTTATCGTAAAGCTCACACCGTCTACGGCCTGCACAGCGCCCACCTGCCGCTGGATGAAGAAGCCCTTGGTGATGGGGAAGTGCATCTGCAACCCCTCAATCCGCAAGAGCTCCTCGCCGGGGGCCAGCCCATCCTCCATGTTCTGGTAGGTTTTGACCACGGGGCGCACCGGGCTTTCCGCTGTGGGTCCTGTATTAGTGGCTGTAGACATGGCTACCTTGTTCCTACCTTTTCAACGGTCTCGTCCTCAATATTGTGCGGCACGGTGGTTCTGACGTCGATCCAGCAGGCGGCTCTGTGACCAGGCGCAACCTCCGCCAGGGGCGGCATCTTGTCTTTGTGCCAGTCCTCGCGATAAGTGCAACGCGGATAGAAGGGACAGCCCGGAATGGGGTGCATCAGGTCGGGAGGCATACCCGGAATAGGAATCAGGCGGTCGGTGCGTTCTTCGTCGAGTCTGGGCACACTCTTCAACAGTCCCAGCGTGTACGGGTGGCGTGGGTCGGTATACAGGCCCATCGTGTCGGCTTGCTCCATGATGCGCCCGCCATACATGACTATCACGCGGTCGCACAGCCCCGCCACCACACCCAGGTCGTGGGTGATAAATATAACGGCTGTATTGAACTCTGCTTTCAGCCTGCGGATCAGGTCAAGTATCTGTGCCTGTATCGTCACATCGAGCGCTGTTGTGGGTTCGTCGGCTATAAGCAACTTGGGATTGCACGACAACGCCATAGCAATCATCACACGCTGGCGCATGCCGCCCGAGAACTGGTGAGGATAGCTATCAAGGCGCTCCTCAGCGGATGGTATGCCCACGAGCTTTAGAAGCTCTATGGTGCGCGTACGGGCCTGTTTCTGTGTCATACCCATGTGCAGTTCTATCGACTCGCTGATCTGCTTGCTGATCTTGAGCACAGGATTGAGCGAGCTCATAGGATCCTGAAAGATCATGGCGATCTCTTTGCCCCTGATATGCCGCATCTGGGTTGGATCGTACTTCAGCAGGTCTTCGCCCTTGTAAATGACCTCGCCTTCCTCGATCTTTCCGGGGGCTTGAATCAGGCGCATGATCGAAAGAGCAGTAACGCTTTTGCCCGAACCCGATTCGCCCACGATACCCAGCGTCTCGCCTTCGTTCAGACTGAACGATACACCCTGCACGGCATTAACCACGCCGTCTTGCGTATAGAAGTTGGTCCTCAGGTTGTTTACTTCAAGTAGAGTTGACATGATGTTAGGTTCACTATCTAGTACCGGATCATCGGTCAGGGATTGTAGATCAGCGGTTCAGGCGCGGATCAAGCGCGTCGCGCAAGCCATCGCCAAGGAGGTTGAAGGCCAGCACCGTCAGCACGATCGCTAGGCCGGGGAAAATGAGAAGATGCGGCGCATTGAATACACTGGAGCGTTCGGAACCCAGCATGGTGCCCCACTCAGGATCGGGTGGCTTTTGCCCCAACCCCAGGAAGCCCAGGGCCGCCGCATCAAGGATGCCCGAGGCGATACCGAGCGTGGCCTGCACGATGAGCGGCGTCAGCGCGTTCGGAAGCACGGTTCTGAACAGTGTGCGCATGGTAGGAACGCCCAGAGCGCGGTCGGCCAGCACGTAGTCCTGCTCCTTAATGGAAAGCACGCTGGAGCGCACAATGCGCGCGTATACCGGGATCGATACAAAGCCAATGGCGAACAGAGCCGGGATTAGGGGCGACAGGCCGTTCTCCAGAATAAGAGGGCGCAGAGCCGCGACCAGGGCAATCGCCAGCAACAGGCTGGGGAAGGCAAGCAGCACGTCCATAAAACGCATGATAACGTTGCCGAGCCACCCTGCGAGATAGCCTGCTATGGCCCCGAGCAAAGTGCCTACCACAACTCCGAAGGTGACAGTCGCGACTCCTATGAAGAGCGAAACCCGTGTGGCATATACCACGCGGCTAAAGAGGTCGCGCCCGTTGCTATCCAGACCGAACAAATACTCAGGCTGGTCGGCCGGGCATCCGAATAGGTGAATACATGGGCTGGTACGAACCTGGCCATTGTCGGCTCGAAAGGTGATGGGGTCATGCGGGGCAATGAATGGCGCAAAGATGGCTACAATGAGCAAGAACCCAATGACGAAGAGGCCGATCTGCGCCGAGCGATTGCGCAAGAGATGGTGCAAAGCGTCGCGTCCCAGGCTTCTGGAGGCCGCAGCGGGGGCTGCCTTTGGAACTTTGCCAAGTGTTAGAGTTCTCATTGGATACACCTATCTGTAAGAGCGAGATACGATTCGCCACAGAGATACATTAGCCCAACCTGATGCGTGGATCTAGATACGCATATGAAATATCAACGAGCAGATTGACGAACACAAAGAGCAACGCGATGATGAGCGTAAAACCTTGCACCACGGGGTAGTCGCGCCCGAAGATAGAGTCTACCAGCATGGTGCCCATGCCGGGCAGGCCGAATACTGTCTCAGTAAGCACAGCCCCACCCAATAACGTCCCAAATTGCAACCCTATGATCGTCACCAGGGGCAATATTGCGTTGCGCATGGCATGGCCGAAAAGTATCGTACGCTCACCCAGTCCCTTCGACCGGGCCGTGCGCACGTAGTCTAATCCCATGACGTCCAGCAGGTTGGAACGTGTAATACGGGCGATGATTGCCATAGGTATCGTGCCCAGGGCAATCGAAGGCAAGATTAGATGCCTGACCGCATCAAGCCAAACATCGAACCTTCCCTGCAAGAGAGAGCTAAGCGTAAATGTATTCGATACGAAGGTTATGATCCCCCTCGGGAACCCCGTCCAATCCTGTAGATGCCATACCTCTATCAAAGGAGACAGGCTCATGCTCGCGGTAAGGCGGCTGCTGGTAGGTAACTGGAAAGGTGTATTGCGCAAGACTATACCAAAGAAACCTGCAAGCAAGAGGCCCAGCCAGAAGATAGGCATAGAGACACCCAGGTTGGCGATCACCATGGTGCCGGCATCTATTATAGTCTTGTGCTTATAGGCCGATAGTATACCCAGGGGTATGCCCAGCACTACCGCGAACAGCATGGCCCCAAGCGCCAATTCGATAGTCATTGGCAAACGCTCCAGCAGTATATCGCCGACCGGCCTGCTGAATTTGACAGAAGTGCCCAGGTCGCCGGTCGCAAGCGTACCTACATAACGCCCGAACTGCACGATGATGTTATCGTTGAGTCCGAAGCGGTCGCGGAATGCATCGCACACTGCAGGGGTGGCTCTTTCGCCCAACATGACTATACACGGGTCGCCCGGTATCGAGCGCACCAGCACAAAAGTCACAAAGATAACGCCCAGCAGAACCGGGATTACCAGAGTCAAGCGTTGTAGTAAGAAACGACCCATTAGAACGGTCCTGAATATTGAGTATCGAGTACCGAACATTAAGCACAGGGCGAACGATGTGCGCTCGCCCCATACTCAGTGCCCGATACTCGATATTTAGCGTGCGGATTACTTCGCGGGCGGTGCGTTCAGGAAGGCCCCGAACAGACCCGGCCAGTAGTCAAAGTTGCCTGTGTTGCCTTTGTGGAGCTTGTTAGCTACGTCCCACTGTACAGCATAGGTTGCTACAACATCTTTAGCACTCAGAGCCGTGCCATCTGAGAACTTAACACCTGGGTGCAGTTTGATGGTCCACTCCGTCAGGTCGGTGTTTGGTGTCCAGCTATCAGCCAGGCCCTTCTCAACATCGACTCCGCCTATCTTGTAGTTCAAGAGCGGGTCGAAGATCTGCTCGCAAGCGCGCAGGCTTTCACCGTCAGTTTCGTCGCTGCAGTAAAGGCTAAGAGGCTCGGAGTTCTGTATCCATACAAGGGTGTCCTTGTTAGGCTCAGACATGACGCGGAAGATTTCGTTGCCCAGAGGGCTGGTGTGAGCACCCTCTACAGATGCCAGGTACACGGCTGCGGAGCCACCATGTGCGATAGGAACCATAGGCACATGCTGGGTTAGGAGTGTGTTGACCTGACCGTAGAGAGCCTTGCGCTGCGTCTGATCGGACAGGGCAGCAGCCTGCGTCAGCAGTGAGGTGATGTCCGAAAACTTGGGACCGAACGAGTTGTTCGCGCCCTTGCCGAAGTGCTGATCCAGGAAGTTGGTGGCGTCCGGGAAGTCAGCGCCCCAACCGAGCATGAAGAGTTCCAGGTTACCCTTGGACGCATTGTCAAGGAACGTGCCTGATTCTTGTACGTCGATTGTCACGTTGATACCGAGCGGTGCGAGCTGCGCCTGAAGTTCTTCAGCAACCTTCGGTGGGCTGGGTAGGTAAGTGCGGTTCACGTCGCGGTAAGCAAGCTTCAGATTGATAGGCGTGGTAACGCCTGCGTCGGCGAGGAGCTTCTTGGCCCCTGCCAGGTCCAACGCTGGGAACTTCGTGCCTTCACAGCCGCCCGGAATGGCGCAGGGTGTGAAGTAGTCGGCAGCGGTCGAGCCCGCAGGGTAGAACTTTTTAACGATGCCGGGCTTATCAATCGCCATGGCGATAGCCTGGCGAACCTTGTCGTTATCGAGCGGGGCCTTGGCTGTGTTCATGCCCAGGTAGAAGACGTTGAGAGCGTCTCGTGGGAAGAGCTTCAGGCTTGTATCAGCCTGGATAGCCGCGAAATCGTTGGTGTCAGGGTTGTCGATTCCGTCAGCTTCGCCCGCCTTGAGTGAGGTGAGGCGTGCTGTGGCTTCCTTGTTCCACTTGAAGATGATGGTCTTGGTCTTGGGAGCATCGCCCCAGTAGTTAGGGTTGGCTTCGAGGGTCAGGTGATCTCCACGTACCCATTCCTTGAGTACGTAAGCGCCCGTGCCAACGGGGTGCTCAAGCAAGGCAGGAGTGCCGCCGCCGGTTTCCTGAAGGTGCTTGGCCGATTGAATGCCAAGAGAGGCAAATGCGATTTGCGCCGGGAAAGCCGGATCGGCTGCGCAGAGGGTGAACTTGACTGTGGAGTCATCCACAGCCTCAATGGACTTCATTGTGCCGCCATAGCTGCAATCAACCGCAGCGTACTTCGAGTCGGTTGCTGTGCCGGTCTGTGAGACGGGTGCGCCCGTAGTTGCGGTAGCTGCTGACGTTGCGCTTGTAGCCGTCGCAGCTGATGTTGCCTTGGTAGCTGTGGGCGCTACCGCAGTCGTGGCTGTAGCCACTGCAGCTGTTGTTGCTGTCGGTGCTATAGGCGTAGCGGTGGAGGTGTCGCCGCCGCAGGCTGCTAGGCCGGGCAGCAGCATGAGGCCAATAGCCATCGCTGCATATTTCTTGGTGCTTATTTTCACTCTAACTTTTCCTCCTATGGTTAATACCTGGCTTTTAGCCTACCGGCGCAATACGCATTACCCAGGAATGCGTGCCGGTATGGGAACAGAGTTTGAATCAGTGAATGCCAGACTTCACCCCCTTTCGAAAGAGAGTATGTAACGCTGGTGATAGTAGTGTGCCTATTATAGCAATTAATACTCATGTGTCAAGAATTAGGTTCACTTCCTAACCGCTGACCACGCGCACACCGCCTGAAACTACCGCCACCCAGGCTGTGCCATGCCACATCCGCCAGACATGTGTGATTCGTAGCTCGACCCATCTGCAATCTGTTAGGTGCAAATGGGCGAGCACGCTCAGTCTTCATTATAGATCAGGGACAACTAGAATGATATACAGGATCGAGAGAGAGAAAGACAACAAAAGCAAGAGCCACCCGCCAAATAGCAGGTAGCTCTTGCTTCTTAGATTCCGTGGTAAGTGGGAAGCGGTGAATTAGCGCTTCGTATACTGAGGAGCCTTGCGGGCACGCTTCAGACCGGGCTTTTTGCGCTCTTTCTCACGAGCATCGCGGGAGAGCAGGCCTGCCTTCTTCAAAGCGGCGCGGAAGGTTTCATCGGCCTGAATGAGGGCACGGGCAACACCATGTCGTACGGCACCGGCCTGGCCTGAGACCCCACCACCAAGCACCTTGACCGTGATGTTGTACTTCGCGGCATTGTCGGTGAGCATGAGGGGCTGGTGAATCATCGTCTGGTAGATGGCACGCCCGCCGAAGTAGTCTTCCGCGGTTTTGCCGTTTATTACTAGCTGCCCACTGCCTGGGTAGAGCCGCACACGAGCCACAGCGCTTTTTCTGCGCCCTGTGCCATAGAAATATGCCGGTTTCTCTGTACGAGGTGTGTTATCCATTGTTCTCCTCTTGGGAAGTACGAACCCGTCGGGATTCGCAACTCACAATTACTTTGTTAACTTACTTGCCTACAACTTCCAGAGTTTCGCTCTCTGAATTCAATCGCAACTCCACGGGCTTTTGGGCGGCGTGGGGATGCTGGGGGCCCGCGTACACCTTCAACTTGGCAAGCATCTGCACTCCCAGGCTGTTATGTGGGAGCATGCCGCGCACCGCGTCTTCCATGGGGAAGGTGGGGTGCTTCTTGACCATCTCATTGTACGGAATGGTCTTGAGGTTGCCCATTCGACCTGAGTGGCGGTAATACATCTTGTCTTCGTTCTTGGCGCCCGTGACCACGATCTGGCTTGCATTGATCACGATGACGTAATCGCCCATGTCCATATGGGGTGCAAAGGTGGGCTTGTGCTTGCCGCGCAGGTATGCAGCAACCAGCGTGGCCAACCGGCCAAGCGTCTGCCCTTTTGCGTCAATTATATACCACGCGCGTCCTGCTTCAGCATCCGCGGCGGTTGGCGTATATGTCCTTGTACTCATCTTTTCTTTCTCCCATATAGAGGCTTCAGGGGCAAAATTAGGGAACGCCCCGCCCCCGCTTCGCTCGTACCCCGGACAGAGGATGTCCCTGCCCACCCTGCTTAATACTCAACCCACATGAGGCAAAGTCCGTGCGCTCTGGCTGTTTGGCCTGCTGCGCTGCGGTCTCGGCTCTCGATAAGTTCATTCATGTTTTCTACAGTACGTTTGCCCTGCCCTACTTCCAGAAGTGTGCCCGTTATGGCGCGCACCATCTGCGGCAGGAAAGCGTTGGCAACCAGGTCCAGAGCCCACATTCTTGGCCCTGTCGAGTCCCATGCACCCGATCCTCGCACCTCTGGCCCATGCCAATGCCTGACATCGGCTGTAGGGTCCACAGGTAGGATACGGGCGATGTGCATCGTTCGGGTCGTGCTGGGCTTATCGGGCTCGGCGGTTTCGTCATCTCGCACACCCATGCCGCTTCCGGCGAAGGCTGCGAAGTCGTGCGTGCCTACCAGTTGGCCCGCCGCCTGCTGCATCGCCTCCCAGTTCAGCTTGTTCCTCATGTGAAGACTATAGCGTGAAAGGAGAGGTAAAGGATAGGGAGCATTCCAGATGAGGTAGCGGTATGCGCGTCGCCTTGCGCTGAAGCGAGCATGAAAGGCGTCAGGTGCTATTTCTGCGCCTGTCACCGCCACATCGCCGGGCAAAATTGCGTTTAACGCACGCTGTACATCAACAGGGCTGCCGAGCCGCGGCTTACCGGGAAAGTCGAGGCTTGCCACCTGTCCCCAGGCGTGCACACCGCTATCCGTTCGCCCGGCCAGGGCCACCCTTACAGGCTCACCTGCCAACCGCTTTAGCGCGGCCTCAAGTTCCCCCTGTACGGTTCGTCCCTGCTTCTGGAGTTGTGACCCCACGAAGTCTGTGCCATCGTACTGTATTCGTAATTTAAGGTGCAAGTTCATTGCGCTTGCGTCTGTGCGTGACGTTACACCACCCATGACGCAGACGCGTACTACTCTTCTACCAGTTCAAGCTGGCAAACAAGCGAGCCGTCGCCGGGGCGCACGTGCAGCTTATAGATACGGGTGTATCCACCGTTGCGATCAACGTAGCGCGGGCCGATATCTTCAAACAGCTTGCGCACCATCAAGGGGTTCGCAAGGATCGAAGCGGCGTTCCTGCGGTTCTGCTCGCTGTCAACCCGGGCCATCGAGAGCACGTGCTCGGCCATAGGCTGAAGCTCGCGAGCCTTAGCCTGGGTGGTGCGGATGCGTTCGTGCATGATCAGGCTCACCAGTTGGTTCCTGAACAACGCCTGGCGCTCTCCGCTGCTACGGCCTAACGAACGGCCATTCATTTTGTGTCGCATTCCTAAACTCCTTCGAGAGTAAACGTAAACCTTAAGACTGGGCCTTGGCTTTACGCTTCTTAGCTTTCGGCTTGGCTTCTGCTTCTTCCTCGTCCTCGATGCCAATCTCGCCTGTGGTCCCCGGATCAGCAGTGAGGTCAATGGGCTCAGACGCAGGTTCGCCGTCTATGTAGATGCCTGCAGAGGCCTCCACACTCCCTTCACTTTCACCGGCCAAATCAACTATCTCCATTGAAGGAGTATCGTCAACTACTGTACTTGCTGATATGTCGTCCGGGCTAATGTATCCGTCAGACGCATCCACTGCGTCGTACTCACCATAGCCCACTTCTACATCGTCCAGCGCTTCATCAACGTCCGATCTGTCTGCTTCGTCCGCGCCTTCTTCATGGCTTGAAACGTCTAGAGGAGTGCCCTCGGGGATCAGGTCGCGGCTGGAAAGAGCCTGGTACAACTCATCAAACGATTTCTCGCCGAAGTTGCGAAGGCCCAGCAGTTCCTTCCTATCCATGCGCAACACCTGGCCCACTTTTGTGATGCTGCTCCGCTTGAGGCAGTTATATGTGCGCATCGAAAGGTTGAGGTCTTCTATAGGCATCTCAAACAGGTGCGCCGGTATAGCTATGGCGCCAGGCAGTTCGCGTCCAACAACAGCAATCTGCTTGTTGAAGTTGCTTATCAGCGACGAGTGCTGGGCAAGGTACTGGGCAGCCAAACTGAGCGCCTCACCGGGGTCAATCGTGCCGTCGGTCCAGATCTCGATAAGCAGTTGTTCGCGACCCGATAGATCGATTTCATCCGCAGTCGCTTCACCCTCTTCCTCGTTCTCGACGGCATACAGGATTGAGGCATCGGCGGGCTGCACGAGGTAGTTCACCTTGGGGATAGGCGAGAAAAGCGCATCCACAGGGATCGTGCCGATCTGCATACCTTCACGTTGCTCGAACGATACGTAGCCGCGCCCGCGCTCGACGGTTAGCTCCATCTCAAGGCGCGAGTCCACTCCGTCGAGCGTAGCAATCACCTGTTCGGGGTTTACCAGCTCGACGTTGGCGGGCAAATCGATATCGCCTGCTCGCGCTTCGCCAGGGCCTACTTTACTCAGGTTGAGGCGCACCCCCCTGTCGCTGTACGAGCGCAGGCGGATGTTCTTCACGTTAAGTACTATTTCTGTTATGTCTTCGCGCACATGTGGTATGCACGAGAACTCATGGTATACGTTTTGAATCCGCACGCTTGTAACCGCAGAGCCGGGTAAGGACGACAGCAGAATGCGGCGCAAAGCGTTACCAAGCGTCATGCCGATGCCGGGTTCCACCGGACCGACGGCAAACCGCCCATAATTGGGGGCCGTTGCCACCGCGACGACGTTAGGCAAACTGCTTGTTATGCCACTGACCAAAGTTGCTCTCCTGTGTGATAAGTGATACGCATTGCTCGATGATTGGTCGAGTGCCACGCAGCCTGTTTCACATTCTTACCTGCTGTAATATTCTACAATTAGCTGGTCGCTCAGCTCGATACCAATTTCTTCGCGACCGGGAAGGCGCTCAATGCGGCCCGAAAGCGCATTCGCGTTTACTGCTGTCCAGGGGGCAATTACTCTGCGCGGAAGCTCAACCTGAAGCACCTGGAAGTAATTGTTGGGGCGAGATCTCTCGCGCACACTAATTTCCTCGCCGGCCTTACACCTGTAGGAAGGGATGTCCACCTTCTGGCCGTTGACATCGAAGTGGCCATGAACCACCAGCTGGCGGGCCTGGGCACGTGTCTCAGCAAAGCCCATGCGGTACACGATGTTGTCGAGGCGCATTTCGAGCAGCAAGAGAAGGTTCTCGCCCGTTAGTCCGGGGCGCTTCTCTGCCATCGCGAAGTAATGACGGAACTGCTTTTCGAGCACGCCATAGATGCGGCGAGCCTTTTGCTTTTCACGCAATTGCAGTCCGTATTCAGATACCTTGCGGGCCCTGCGCTGACCGTGCGATCCAGGAGGGACATAGCCCTTCCTGCGCAAAGATTCCATAGCCGAGGACTTGTCGCTCTTCAAGAAGAGGTCCATTCCCTCACGGCGCATTAATTTGAGAACCGGTCCTGTATATCTAGCCATTGTCTCTCCGTATATCAAAGTATCAGCCCAACCCACGCGAAGTGCGGGACGGGGCGCTCTTTTAACGATTATGTTGTATTAGACGCGACGTCTCTTGGGCGCTCGGCAACCATTGTGTGGTATAGGCGTTACATCGGTAATAGCGGTCACCTGGATACCGGCGGCCTGGATCGAGCGAATTGCTGCCTCGCGGCCTGCGCCCGGTCCCTTGACGAACACTTCTACCTGTCGCAAACCATGCTCCATGGCTCGACGGGCAGCACCTTCAGCGGTGATCTGCGCGGCGTAGGGCGTGCTCTTGCGTGAACCCTTGAAGCCTGTAGCGCCTGCACTGCCCCAGGACAATACGTTGCCCTGCGGATCGGCCAGTGTCACGATTGTGTTGTTGAAGGTGGACTGTACGTAAGCTGTGCCCCTGGGCACTACTTTGCGCTCACGCCTGCGCGCCCGCGCCTGCCGTGCCTTCGTAGCTGTTGCCTTGCTTTGTTGCGTCTTCTCAGCCATTGTCTCTCCTATACTTCTACGTTGCGTTGTACGTCACAGGCAGTGCGCCACACCTCGTTGTGAGTGACGCAGAGCCCACGCAAATGCTACTTCTTACGTCGCACGCCAACGGTCTTCTTGACGCCTCGGCGGGTGCGGGCGTTGGTGCGGGTGCGCTGGCCATGAACAGGCAGGCCACGCTGGTGCCTGATGCCCCGATAGCACTTGATTTCTATCAGGCGCTTGATGTTCATAGACACCTGACGGCGCAAATCACCCTCCACGGTGTACTCTTTGTCCACCGTTTCGCGAATGCGGTTTACCTCGTCCTCGGTGAGGTTGTTCACACGAGTATCGGGATCGACGTTGGTCTTTGTCAGGATGCCTTTAGCGCTGGTCGGCCCGATGCCGAAAATGTACGTAAGCGCTACTTCTACCCGCTTGTTGCGGGGTATGTCTACACCGGCAATTCTCGCCACGCTTGCCTCCCTTATCCTTGCCTTTGCTTATGCTTAGGGTCGCTACAAATTACCATCACTACGCCCGACCGCTTGATGATGCGGCACTTGGCACAACGTGGTTTCACTGATGCTCTTACTTTCACTGCTATATCTCCTATTCGACGAGGGCCACTCAGGCTGTTAATCCTGAAACCCTACACAGGGATTGATCCCTGCCAGTCCACTACTTACTCGGTCACTTGATCTGTTTCAACCGGTCGACTATCCGGCCTCGCGTCAGATCGAACGGCGAAAGGGTCAACGCCACACGGTCGCCCGGAATGATGCGAACAGCGTTCAGCCGCAGCTTATCATCCAGACGTGCAGTGACGGTATGGCCGTTGTCGAGTTGTACCCGCCACGTACCATTTGGTGCCGGCTCGGACACCTTGCCTTCAACCCTGATTTCGCCTTGCTTTTCTGTCAACGTGCGATTCTTACTCTTCAGTCCTTCTAATTCACCTTTTGTGATCTGCCTGCAACTTGCTGTCTTTATTCTTTTTATATACTCAGTTCTGCACGCAGTGAAAAAGGAAGCACCAAACGCTAATTATATCATATCATCAGGGCAAAGTCAAAATGTCCGGCCCGTTTTCTGTGATTGCCACCGTATGCTCGAAGTGAGCCGACGCCGTGCGATCTTTGGTCACTACGGTCCATCCATCTGCCAGTGCTTCAGTTGTATCACCGCCTATGTTCACCATAGGCTCGATAGCGATCACCATGCCGACGCCCAAGCGCGGACCCTGGTGGGGAGCTCCGTGATTGGGCACAGAAGGCTCTTCCCAGAGCCGTCGCCCCAGCCCGTGGCCACCATACTCGCGCACGATACCGTACTTGCCGCCCTGCCGTATACGCTGCTCAACGGCGTGCGATATGTCGCCAACCTGGTTGCCGCGTTTTGCCTGGACGATGCCCGCCTCCAGAGAGGCCTTTGTTGTCTCCAAAAGTGCCTTTAGCTCAGGGCTGATGTTGCCCACACCTACTGTGGTGGCCGAGTCGCCCTGCCAGCCCCTGTAAATAGCGCCGCAGTCAAGGGCGATGATGTCGCCTTCTTTTAGTACGCGTCCGCCCGGTATTCCATGCACAATCTCTTCGTTGACCGAGGCGCATATAGTGCCCGGGAAGGGCAGGATATCAGGAAAAGGATGGTACCCCTTGAAGGAAGGTATCGCCCCCTGTGACTTTATGAAGTCGTAGGCCATCTTGTCCAGTTCACCGGTGGTGATGCCAGGTTTCACATTCTCTGACAGCAGAGCCAGAGTCTGCCCAACGATACGCCCAGCCTGGCGCATTAGCTCGATTTCTTTGTGTGATTTTATCAATATCGCCATTTTGTTTAGCCAATTTCTCTCTATCGCAGGCAGTCGAGGAGATCCTGTGTCACTTCTTCGACCGGCTGCTCTCCGTTCACTTCCTGCAGCAGTCCGCGTTCACGGTAGTATTCGATTATCGGCGTAGTCTGATTGTAAAACACGACCAGCCTCTTGACCGCAGTTTCGCGGGTATCGTCCGGCCGTTGATACAACTCACCACCGTCTATATCACATACCCCCGGTACTTTGGGGGGCGCGAACTTTTCGTGATAGATATGACCGCAGGTTTTGCATATCCACCGTCCTGATAGCCTGTTTATCAATACATCGTCGTCGACTTTGATATACAGGACGGCGTTTACCATCTTACCCTTCAGGTCAAGCGCATCATCGAGAGCCTCTGCCTGGGGAACTGTACGTGGAAAGCCATCCAATAGTACCCCCGATTCAGCGTCCGGCAATGCCAACCTGTTCGTTATCATGTCGATTATGAGATCGTCGGGGACCAGGCTGCCATCGTCCACCATATATCTAGTTGCGATTTTGCCTAAATCAGTTCCCCGCTTCACGTTATCGCGTAGAAGGTCACCACTTGATATGTGTAACATTCCAAGGCGTTCACGTAGGATATCCGACTGTGTGCCTTTTCCGGCACCGGGCGCACCCACTAGGATTATGATCATTTATGACTCCATCGTCACTCTATCGCGCCGCAGCAGACCAATGATTGATGCCGGCTGATAGACAAGAAGGGACTTCTATCTCGGGTAGCCTATCAGCCGACAACGCTCGCTATATGCTAACGGTTGATAAAGCCCTCATACCTCCTCATCAGCAGTTGCGATTCCAGCTGCTTCATGGTATCTATTGCGACGCCCACGAGGATTAGCAGAGAGGTGGAGGTGAAGCTAAGTTGTTGTACGCCGGTCAGTTGAGAGGCAACCCAGGGAAGGACCGCCACGACACCGAGGAACACCGCACCGCCTACCGTGATCCTGGTCAGAACAGTGGTGAGGAAGCGATCAGTATTTGGTCCCGGACGTATGCCGGGTACCGCCCCGCCCGATTTCTGCAGGTTCTCAGCGATACGCTGCTGCGAGAAGACCACGCTTGTATAGAAGAAGGTGAAGGCCACTACCATCACGAAGTAGATTATGTTGTACTGGAACGTGCTGGGCTGGAAGTTGCCGTATATCCAGAGGGCAGCATCACGCACCCAGCCTGTGCTGGCGGCGGTAAAGAAGCCTGCCACGATTACCGGGAAGCTCATAATCGAGAGAGCGAAGATGAGCGGGATCATACCGGACGAGTTGACGCGCAAAGGTATAAACGAGGATCCTGCCTGCCGCATCATCCGGCCACCGCGCATTATAGAACGCGAATAGTGGACGGGGATTCGGCGCTGGCCTTCGTTGATCATGATGATGCCCACGACGGTTAAGAGGCCGATTGCGGCGAAGAGTACCAGGCTGAATATGCTCGTGCCTGTGGCTCCCGTCTGTCCCAACTGGAGGATCTGACCGGGTATACGCGATACGATGCCGCCGAAGATAATGATCGAGATACCCTGGCCGATACCGTTCTCTGTAATTAGCTCGCCGAGCCAAACAAGGAACATGGTGCCTGCCACGAGACTAACGATAACTGTCATGGTCAGTAGGAAGTCGCTGCCAAACAGGGGTAGAGCGCCGAACTGGCTGTTAAGGAGCTGTGCCTGCCCGAAAGCCTGCAATGCAGCGAGGGGAATGGTAAGCCAGGTAGTGTACTTGTTTAACTGGTTCCTACCGGTCTCGCCTTCTTTACTCAATTCGCTGAGGCGTGGGATTACGCCGGTCAGAAGCTGAATGATAATGGAGGCCGTGATGTAGGGGTACACCCCCATGGCCGCGACGCTGAAGCTCTGGAGCGTGCCACCGGAGAAGATGTTAAGGATGTTGAATAAGCCGCTAAGCGAATTGTTGCCACTGAATGCATTCGATAGCTTCGCAAAGTCCACACCCGGCACAGGAATATGCGCGATCACCCGGAACAGGACCAGTACCCCCAGCGTGAAGAGAATCTTCCGCCGCAGGTCGGCGATCTTGAAGGCGTTGATGACTGCCTGGAGCATTTGCCTATCCTTTCAGATTAGTATTGGCTGCTGTTCGCGATCGGTAGTCGGTAGCCGAAATAAGACGGCTACCGACTACCAACCAATAATCACCGACTATTTGTTTGCCTGCCGCGCCTTCATAGCGCGCACCGGAGCTTCTGTGCGACCCTTTGAGCGGCGAGGCTCTTTAGCGTCTTCGATGAGCGTAATGCTACCGCCTGCGCTCTCGATCTTCTGCCTTGCGCCTTCGCTGACTTTATGCGCGGTGATATTGAGCGCAACGCCCAATTCGCCATCGCCAAGCACCTTGAGGGGCTTCTTGGTGTCGCGCAGGATACCGAGCGCAACGAGGCTCTCGCCCGTGACGTCCGTACCCTTCTCCATCGAGGCCAACTGCTCCAGGTTCACTATATTATAGCGCTGGGACCATATATTGGTAAAGCCGCGCTTATACGGTAGTATCTGTTGCAACGGTGTCTGGCCGCCCTCAAAGCGGGGCGGCACATTTCCACCTGTACGTGCCTTCTGACCCTTGGTACCGCGGCCAGCAGTCTTGCCATGGCCGGAACCGGCACCGCGTCCGACGCGCTTCCTGTCTTTGTTAATGCCCGACGGCACTTCAATGTCATTTAGTCTCAATTGAACTTTCCTTTCATCGACGCATCGCGACTAAGCGATTGTGCGCCTCGCGTTATCGGCCCGCAGGCCGCACACTATTCTTCTACGCGTACCAGGTGCTTGACCTTGAAGATCTGCCCGCGTGTAGAAGGGTTGTCAGGCTTCTCAACCGTCTCGTGAAGACGGTGCAGCCCGAGTGCGACAATCGTCGCCCGCTGATCCTTGGGATAACCTATTGAACTCTTGATCCAGGTGACGCGCACTGTCTTGTCGCTCTCGTCGCCTGTCTTTGCTTGCTTCTTAGCCTCTGCCACGTCCGCCTCCTCTGTTATCGCGGCCTGGTCCCGCGCCTGGCCCTGCACCCGGGGCGCGATTACCGCGACCACCAGCACCCGGACCTGTGCCTGCACCATCACCGCGACCACGATCGTTGCGGTCGTTGCGCCTGCCACCACGCTCTTCGCGAACGGGCTTCTCAGGGGTGCGTACTACGAGAGCCTGCATCTTGCCTTCACGGATCGCCTTCAGCACGGCTACGTCCTTGCGGAACAAACGCTTTTCCATCTCTTCCTGTGGTATGCCGCGGCGCTGGGACTCTGCCTCTACTGAATGCAGTTGTGACAGCGCGAGCAGTGTTGCACGCACGAGGTTGATGGGGTTATTGTTGCCCAGCGACTTGCCGAATACATCGTGCACGCCTGCTGCTTCCAACACTGCACGTACGCCACCACCTGCGATCACGCCTGTACCGGGCGAAGCGGGCTTGAGGAATACGGTGCTTGCGCCGTAGGACACACGCACTTCATGCGGAATTGTGTAGCCAACCAGGGGCACGCGGATCAGATGCTTCTTGGCATCATCTCCGGCCTTGCGGATCGACTCGGGCACTTCGGCAGCCTTGCCTGTGCCTGCGCCTACCATTCCCTTGCCGTCGCCCACGACCACCACTGCGCTGAAGTTGAACCTGCGGCCACCCTTCACCACCTTGGAGACACGGTTGACCTGTACCAACTTCTCTTCGAGTTCAGCTATTGAGCCTCGTTCTAGTCTAGCCATTGTTCCTCCGACTCTTGATACGCGAAACGTGATGTGTAAGACCTCGTTTGGCCTGCATCACATTTTGCGTTTTAGAAATCCAAACCGCCTTCGCGGGCGCTTTCGGCCAGGGCTTTGATGCGACCATGATACAGGTAGCCGCCGCGGTCGAATACTACTTTGCTTATGCCGGCGGCTTTGGCGCGCTGGGCAACCAGCTTGCCTACGGCCTGGGCCTGGGCTGTCTTGGGCGCTTCTGCCACTTCTTTGTCGAGCGTAGAAGCCGCCACAAGGGTCCGGCCCTTAGAATCGTCGATCACCTGCGCGTAGATGTGGTTCGAGCTGCGAAACACGTTAAGGCGGGGCCGCTCGACTGTGCCGATTGCACGTGCCCTTACCCTGTTATGCCGCTTTGCACGCGGTGTCAACTCAAATGGTTTCTTTTTCATTGCTCTGTGTTCCTCTATGTTGCCTGGTCATATTCAGGCTGGGGTTATTCCGTTTACTTCTTGCCGCCGACCTTGCCGGCCTTGCCTGCCTTGCGT
Organism: Chloroflexia bacterium; assembly: GCA_038203825.1. Lineage (GTDB taxonomy): Bacteria > Chloroflexota > Chloroflexia > QHBQ01 > JADMIH01 > JADMIH01. Next base: position 18,921 of record JBBRDO010000031.1, read on the forward strand.
CGGATGCGCTCGCCCTGGTAGCTGATGCCTTTGCCTTTGTAGGGCTCAGGCTCGCGCAGCATTCTGATCTCGGCTGCCTGCTGGCCTACGGCCTGCTTGTCGATCCCCTGCACGCTGAAGCGCGTGGGTGTTTCGACGTTGAAGGAGATTCCGGCGGGCGGATCAATGCGAACCGGGTGGGAAAAACCGAGTGCGAATACGAGTGCCTGGCCTTCTTTAGCTACACGGTAGCCAACGCCTGCGATTTCCAGGTTGCGACTAAAACCATCTGTCACGCCCACCACCATATTGCTGATAAGTGTGCGGGTTAGGCCATGCAAGGAGCGATGGCGGCTATCCTCGGCAGCGCGAGTTACCACGATCTGTTCGGGTTGTACATCAATCTTTACCTCGGGACGGAAGGTGCTCTCCAGTGTGCCCTTGGGGCCTTGCACCTTCAAGTGCGCCCCGTTCAGCTCAACTTTTACAGCCTTCGGTAGAGGTATAGGTTTGTTTCCAATACGAGACATTACTTTCTCCTGTCATTCATACGTCATGCGTAATACGTCATTCGCCTTTTCAATCCCCTGTCATGACGCATGACATAGGACGCACCAGTTTACCAGACGTATGCCACTACCTCGCCACCGAGGTTCTTGCCGAAGGCATCTCTACCTGTCATCACACCCTGGGGGGTGGACATGATTGTTACACCCAGGCCGTTCAGCACCATCGGAATGTCTTTGCGCTTGGTGTAGACGCGCAGGCCGGGCTTGCTGACGCGCTTGAGGCCTGATAGCACAGGCTTCTTGTCGTTGTCATACTTCAGCCACACGCGGAACATTCTGCCTTCCATGTCGGGAGGCATGTCATATTCGCCGATGTAGCCTTCGTCTTTAAGAATGCGAGCGATCTCAACCTTCACCTGAGATGAAGGAATCAACACAGTCTGGTGTCGCGCCATGCTGGCGTTCCGAATGCGTGTAAGCATATCGGCGATTGGATCTGTCATGTTCATAAGCCGTATTTTCTCCTTGCGGCAACGACCATAATGGCCGTCCTAAGCACGTCTGGGGACCAGTGATCGGGGAGCATCTTCTCGTCGGGCTGATCCCTGATCCCCGACTGCCGGTCCCTGATCTTTTACCAGCTAGATTTTACAACGCCCGGCAACATACCGCGGTTGGCATGTTCTCGGAAGCAGATTCGGCACATGCCAAACTTGCGGATGTACCCACGAGGACGACCGCATATCTTGCAGCGGTTGTGCTGTCGCACCACAAACTTCGCAGTACGCTCTGATTTGACAATCATAGATTTCTTAGCCATTATTTCTCCTCTTCCGATTGCGAAACCGGGACTAGCCCTTCTTGAAAGGCATACCCATCAGTTGCAGCAGTTGCCGGCCTTCTTCGTCGTTTTGGGCTGAGGTCACTATTACGATCTCCATGCCCCGAACTTTGTCTACTCTGTCATACTCGATCTCAGGAAAGATCAACTGCTCGCGCAGACCAAGAGTGAAGTTACCGTGGCCGTCGAACGACTTGGGCGATACACCCGAGAAGTCGCGCACACGTGCCAGCGTTACATTGAACAATCTGTCCAGGAAGTCGTACATCCTGGGTCCGCGAAGCGTTACCATTACGCCGATGGGCATTCCGGTCCTGAGCTTGAATGACGCTATGGACTTCTTTGCACGAGTGATAACTGCGTGCTGTCCTGCGATCAAAGCTAGGTCGCTAACCGCACTATCGAGCGCCTTGGCGTTCTCTCGGGCTTCGTTCCCCATGCCGATGTTGATTACCACCTTCTTGACGGCAGGAACCCGCATCCTGTTGGAATAGTTGAATTCCTTGAGCAGCGCAGGAAGCACCTCTTCGTTATATTTAGTTTTCAGGCGAGGCACGTATCCTTCGGGGATCTCGTTGGGTCCCACTTCGATACTGGGTGCTGAGGCTCGGCTTGTTGAACTGCCGCCACCTACTGCCGGGGCTGCCGCGCCACCGCCGCTGCGCTGTTGCTGGCCTGCACCCTTTGTGGGAGCGCCTTTGCCTTTCTTATCGTCTTTAGCCACTCTTGGTCTCCTTGTCTAATCGGCTGGTCGTCCTCAAAAGGTTGCAGCCATGTTCGTTATACTAGCTAAACTAGCGGCGTCCGCCCCACTTCGACTGTGAGGAATCTGCGTCGAATGTCTCGCCGCAGTTGCGGCATACGCGCACCTTCTGGCCGTCGGACACGAGTGTGTGACCAACGCGTGAGGGCTTGTTGCAGTTAGGGCAGATAACCATTACTTTGGACGCGTTGAGCGCTGCTTCTTGCTCGATGACGCCCGCCTGGCGCGCCCCTGCGCTACCCTTGGTGTGCTTCTTTACTATGTTAAGGCCTTCTACGATTACGGCATTGCTCGACGGGTGTACGTCGCGCACTTTGCCTTTCTTGCCTTTATCCTTGCCGGTTATTACCTGCACGGTATCGTCTTTCTTGATATTCATTACTTACCTCTGTTTATTCCTAGCGACTAATGCTCGGCCCGCATTGGAGCCTGTTACAGGACCTCTGGAGCCAACGATACTATCTTCATGAACTGCTTCTCTCGCAGTTCGCGGGCAACTGGGCCGAAGATACGGGTACCACGTGGCGCGTTGTCCTTGTTTATGATCACTGCTGCGTTGTCGTCGAAGCGAATGTGCGAGCCATCGGTCCGCTTGTATTCTTTGGAGGTGCGAACCACCACCGCGCGTACAACTTCGCCCTTCTTCACTGTGCCGCCGGGGCTTGCGGTCTTCACCGCAGCAACAATAATGTCGCCCACCGAGGCATATTTACGTCTGGAGCCACCCATCACGCGAATGCAGAGGATTTCCTTGGCTCCCGTGTTGTCTGCCACACGCAGGCGGCTTTCTTGCTGAATCACTTCTTTCCCCTTGGAGGAACTATGAAAGCTGAACTTTAAGACTTGTGTTGCGGGGCATAGCGCCCGTTAGTCCAGGTCTTAGGTTCCCAGTTCACAATTCTCGCTATACTTTCTCTGCCTTCGCTAGAATCTCGATTACGCGCCAACGCTTGTTTGCGCTGATAGGCCTGCTTTCGATGATGACAACGGTATCACCTTCTTGCGCGCCCATTTCATCGTGCGCCATAAAGCGTACAGTACGCTTCATAACCTTTTTGTAGATGGGGTGTTGCTTTCTGCGCTCGACCACAACTACAACGGTTTTCTGCATTTTGTTGGAGACCACGCGCCCCGTCTCGGTGCGCCTGTTGCTCAGGTAAGCAGGCAGTTCTACCGGGCCGGTGGGCTGCTTGGCTGCTTCTTCTACTTTGGGCGCCTTAGGCGCTTTAGACGCTCTAGCGGTTTTAGGTGCTTTTGCAGCTGCAGCTACTGTTTCTTTTTTCGCCATTCTTCAACTCCTGTGGGACGACAAGGTTGTACGCCCGGGTGGGGTATGCTTGCTTTCGTCTAACGACCACCACGTAAGCGGCCGAGCAGGCCACCACGCCGCGTTTCCTCTTTTTGTGCGGGGCCGGCGGCAACCAGCTCCGACTCCATGTCAATACCCGTGTACTCGCGCATAAGTTCGCGCTCGCGCAGGGCAGTCTTGATGCGGGCAATATCTTTCTTCACCTGCGAGATGCGCTGGTGGTTTTTGATCTTGCGGGTCGCTATCTGAAAGCGCAGGTTGAACAGTTCCTGGTGGTTTTCTTCCAGGGAGTTCTTCAATTGCGCGTCGCTCATGGCGTTTACTTCTTCAGCCTTCATCTTTATTCCTCGTCCTCCGGCTCAGCCTCAGGCTCAGGCACAGCCTGACCTTCGTTCTGGCGCTTTACAAAGCGGGTTTTGATAGGGAGCTTGTGGCCCGCCTTCCGCATAGCTTCGGCAGCTACATCCTCGCGCACGCCGGACACCTCGAACAGCATTCGGCCCGGCCTGATCACTGCTACCCAGTGGTCGGGCGCGCCCTTGCCGGAACCCATTCGGGTTTCAGCGGGCTTGGCGGTCATGCTCTTGTCCGGGAAGATGCGTATCCACACCTTGCCACCGCGCTTAATGTGGCCTGTTATGGCACGACGAGCGGACTCAATCTGCCGGCTATCAATCCAGGCCGCTTCGAGCGCCTGCAAACCATATTCACCGAATGACACTTCGGTGCCGCGAGCCGACACTCCGGCACCTGTGGTGCCGCGGTGTTGCTTGCGGTGTTTTACTCTCTTGGGCATCAACATGGATATTTACTCCAATCCTTAGCTTTTCAGTTCCCTGACTCTAAGTACTTTAGCTCTCGTCAGATGTTCCGGTCTCGCCGCCGGCGGCGGCACCTGTTGAAGGCGTTTCAGCACGTGGGGTGCGCGGAGCCCGCGGGGCGCGCTCGGCTGTCGGGCGATCTCCACCGCGGTCATTGCCACGCTCACTACGGCGGTTATCGGGACGGGCATCACTGCGAGGCTCTCGGTCGCGCCTGTCTGGACGTGCAGCACGGGGGGCCGCAGTAGCTATCGGGCGATCCACTTCCAGCAGGGAGTCTCCGCCCTTGCGCTGGATCACTTCGCCTTTATATATCCACACTTTCACGCCGATACGGCCAAATGTTGTGTGTGCGTGTACCTGTCCGTAGTCGATGTCGGCACGGATTGTGTGCAACGGCACGCGGCCTTCACGCTCCCATACGGAACGGGCCATTTCAGCGCCACCCAGGCGGCCTGAGATGCGTATCTTGACGCCCTTTGCGCCCGAACGGGTCGAGCGAAGCACGGCCTGCTTGAGTGCGCGCTTGTAGGAAACGCGGCGACCAATCTGCTCGGCGATGCTCTCTGCTACGAGGTAGGCGTCGAGTTCGGGCTGCTTGATTTCCTCAATATTGAGCTTGACCTTCTTGCCCGTCATGGTCTCGAGGTCTTTGCGCAACTGGTCAACGGCCTGGCCGCCCTTGCCGATTACTACGCCGGGTTTGGCGGTATGCAGGGTGACTTCAAGCTGGTTGGCTGAACGCTGAATTTCAATACGAGACAGCGAAGCGTTGGACAGCCTCTTGTTGATGAGAACACGTATTTGCACGTCCTCATGGAGCAGTTCGCTATAGTTGCGGTCGGCATACCAGCGCGACTGCCAGTCTCTGATTATTCCAAGCCTAAATGCTACTGGATGGACTTTTCGTCCCATGGTTCCCCCTTTGGGCTATATTGGATTTCGCACTTTTGCTTCCCGACCCGCTACCGAAAGTATCGGCGCCGGCTTCGGGGCAGAGGTTAGAAGTCCAAATCCGTGCTAGAATTCTCTTTCCTCGACGACTACCGTAATATGACTCGACCGCTTGAGGATGGGAGCTGCCATACCACGCGAGCGCGAGCGAAAGCGCTTGATGGTCGGCCCTTCGTCCACGAAGATGGCCTTGACGTACAGGTCTTCAGGAGCCATCTGGTAATTATTCTCGGCGTTGGCCGCGGCGCTACTCACCAGCTTCAGCACTTCTCCGGCGCCACCATGCGGCAGGAACCGCAAGATTGCAACTGCCTCGTCAACGTTCTTGCCCCGCACAGCATCGACTACGAGCCGTACTTTGCGCGGCGACCTGTGTATATTTTTGGCTACTGCTTTAACTTCCATTACATTCCTCATTTTGGATTTTAGATTTTGGATTTTGGAGGCAACGGAGCGTGTACCCCGAAACCCGAAACCCAGAATCCAAAACTACTTGAGCCGGCTGCTCTTCTCGGCCTTGGACCCGTGCCCCTTGTAAAAGCGGGTGGGCGCAAACTCGCCGATCTTGTGACCGACCATGTTCTCGCTGACGAATATAGGTATGTGCCGCCTGCCATCGTGGATACCGATGGTGTGCCCCACCATGTCAGGGGTGAGAGTGCTGGCGCGTGCCCAGCTCTTGATCACTCGTTTCTCGTTTCTCTGGTTCATCTTGAGGATTTTTTCCTCAAGATTGTGGTCTACGTATGGCCCTTTTTTTGCAGAACGTGTCATCTTCTCTCCTTCGGAGACTCTTGGGTTGGCGACTTCGATTTCGAGCGCGGGCTGCGTTCACTCCGAAACCGCCAATTCAAAATCAAGAACTATCTCTCGCCTTTTCCTGCGGCCTGCGGGCCTCGGCGGCGTCCACGAATAATAAATCTGTCGGTGCGCTTGTTGTTACGGGTGCGATAGCCCTGTGCGGGCTTGCCCCACTTGGTCTGAGGCTGTCCACCGCGTGGAGCTCGACCCTCGCCTCCACCGTGGGGGTGGTCAACAGGGTTCATGGCAGCACCGCGCACTTCGGGGCGTCTGCCCAACCAGCGCTTGCGCCCTGCCTTGCCCAATCGAACATTCTCGTGGTCCACGTTGCCTATCTGGCCAATAGTGGCCATGCAGTTTACGTGTATCATGCGCACTTCGCCGGATGGTAGACGCACCTGGGCATACTTGTCGTCACGAGCCATCAGCTGTGCGCCCGCGCCTGCGCTGCGTACTAGCTGACCACCCTTGCCAATGTGCAGCTCGATATTGTGTATCTGCGTGCCGAGAGGGATGCGGCGAAGGGGAAGAGTGTTGCCGACGCGTATTTCGGCCTGTTCACCCGAATTGATCGTATCGCCAACCTTCAGCCCTACGGGCATAAGGATATAGCGCTTCTCACCGTCGGCGTAGTTTACAAGAGCAATACGAGCCGAGCGATTGGGATCGTATTCGACTGTGCTCACTTTGCCCGGGATGCCGAACTTGTTGCGCTTGAAGTCGATAATACGATAGAACTGCTTGTGTCCGCCGCCACGGTGGCGCGTGGTTATGCGCCCTGTGTTGTTGCGGCCACCCGATTTCTTCTGGGCTACTAGCAGCGACTTCTCAGGCTTCTTTGTTGTAATCTCGTCAAAGATCGCCACACTCATGATTCGGCGGCCAGGCGAGGTTGGGTTATATTTTCTTACAGGCATTGTTCTTCCCTTCGGTCAGCTCGTAGGTCGTAGATCGCAAGTCATAAGTCGTCCACAACTCGCGATTAGATTCCTTCGAATATCTCTATTCTCTGGCCGGGGGCCAGGGTGACTATGGCTTTCTTCCAACCCGTGCGGAAACCGCGGATGCGGGTGTTCTGACGACGGGCCTTGGAATGTACGTTCATCGTATTGACCGCCAACACTGTCACGTCTGGGAAGGCCTTTTCGACGGCCTCTTTGATCTGTATTTTGTTGGCGTTAGGCGCTACCTCAAATGTGTAGCGACCCTGCTGCATGAGTTCTGTGTTGCGCTCGGTCATAACTGGGCGGCGCAATACTTCGTATACGTGGGGCATTACTTCTTGCTCCCTTCGCCGTTGGTGGTTTCGCTATCGCCCGCATCTTCTGCGTACGAGCCATAAGCGAAGGTGGATATTACTTTGCCATTGGCACTCAGCAGCTCAGCAACGTCGCCTTTATCATTCCAGATAGGACGCTTGCTTTCAAACGACTGCTTGTGACCGGGAGCGGTGAAAACCTTCGTGGTGCCGCCTCCCCTTAGCTCGGTGCCCTCCGAGAAGGTGAACGCCTGGTCGGCATCATTCTTATCGCGAAGCACCCAGCCGGTCAGATCGATTGACAGGTCATTGTCGTTCCTGAGTTCGACATATTCTTCGTCTTTGTAATGGACGGTCGAGATAACTACTTTTTCGGGACGTGCAACGGCTGCGGGCTTGCTCTTGGAGGCAGCGGCAGGAGCAGCCTCTCCTTCTGCGTACGAGCCATAAGCGAAGGTGGAGACCACTTTGCCATCGGCACTCAGCAGCTCAGCAACGTCGCCTTTATCATTCCAGATAGGACGCTTGCTTTCGAAAGACTGCTTGTGGCCGGGAGCGGTAAAGACCTTGGTGGTGCTGCCGGGCTTGAGTTCTGTGCCTTCGGAGAAGGTGAACGCCTGGTCGGCATCATTCTTGTCACGCACTATCCAGCCGGTCAAATCGACGGGGAGGTCGTTGTCGTTCCTGAGCTCGACGTACTCTTCATCTTTATAGTGAACGTTGGAGATGACGACGTTACCGGCAATGATCGTAGCCGGGGCTTTGGTCGCCGGCTTGCGCTTGGCGGCTTCAGGCTTGGCTTCGGCAGGGGCTGCTTCGACTGTGGACACCGCCGGAGCCGCTTTCTTCGCAGCTTCTACAGGCGCCTTTTCGACGGGTGTTGCTTTTGCGACGGGGGCTGCTTTCTTGGCGGGAGCGGCTGCACTTGCCTTGGCGGCGGGTTTAGCTGTCACACCTCTGAGTGTCAGTTTGGTGCGACCACCCGTGTTGCCGAGTATGCTTACGACCACATCAAGGGAGGCCTTGGGAAGGACTACTACATCGTGGTTGAGCATATCCTCTATGCTCAGAAGATGCGCGCTTTGCATCTTGACATTGGGGAGGTTGCCGGCTGCAAGGCGCAGGTTGCCTTCGGTGCCAGTCGTGAAGATGAGGGCCTTCTTATCGCCAATCTGCAGGCTGGTAAGTGCATCAACCATAGACTTGGTACGGGGCTCGAGAGTATCGAAGCTGTCTACCAGCACCAGTTGGCCATCGGTCATTTTGCCGGAGAGGACGCCACGGATGGCCAGACGGCGCATCTTGCGGGGCATGTCCTTCTCGTACGAGCGAGGGTGCGGTCCGAATACCACGCCGCCATGTCGCCACTGAGGCGAGCGGTTTGAACCCTGGCGGGCGCGGCCTGTTCCTTTTTGACGCCACGGCTTCTTGCCACCGCCGCTCACATCGGCTCGCGTCTTTGTATCGTGAGTTCCCCGTCGGGCGTTTGCTTGCTGGCGAAGAACGGCCTGATGGATAACCGCGTGGTTCGGCTCAATGCCGAAGATCGCTTCATCCAGCTCAATCTTCTCCACTTCTTCCCCGGCCAGGTTGTATATTGTCGCTTGCACCATTGTCTCCTTCAGAGAATTCCTAATTTCGAATTCCTATTTCTTAATTAAGTGTGTTTGGACGACCTAATTGAGAAGTAAGAGTTAAGAATTCAAGATTACTTCTTCTTCACCGCCTTGCGAACGATCAACATTCCCTCGGTGGGGCCGGGAACTGCACCCTTTATCATCAAAAGATTGCGGTCGGCATCTATTGACACTATGCGCAGGTTCTGCACGGTTACGCGGGCGTGGCCCATGCGGCCTGCCATACGGGTTCCCTTGAATACACGACCCGGTGTAGAACCAGGGCCGATGGAGCCGGGACGGCGTGCGCGGTCGGACTGACCGTGGGTACGGGGGCCGCCTTTGAAATTGTGGCGCTTCATAACGCCTGCGAAGCCCTTACCCTTGCTCGTGCCAATGACATCCACGATGTCGCCGGCCTGGAAGATACTTACATCTATGCTCGCGCCACGCTTGGGGAGTTCCTCATTGGGATCAACTTCGACTTCGCGCAGGTGGCGAACGAGGGGCAACTTCTTCTTGCGAAGGTGGCCGCGCTCGGCCTGGGTGAGCCTGCTCTCTTGCACGTCGCCCCAGCCTAGCTGGACGCCTGTGTAGCCGTCTTTCTCAGGTGTCTTAACCTGGGTGACGATGCAGGGGCCGGCCTCAATCACCGTTACTCCGGTGGCGATGCCGCCCGCTTCAAATACCTGGGTCATGCCCAGCTTTCTACCTAATATCGATCTCATTTCGGTACTTGCTCCTATGGAGTTTCGCTTACCTTACCGGTCGCAATCGCCGGTACATGCGGCTTCGAGATGCCGAGGCAAGATTCCCTACTCAGACGCTTTGAAGTCACGCAATCAAGCGCGAAACTTTAGCTGTCTGCCTACTTTATTTCCACGTCCACGCCTGCAGGTAGGTTAAGCCTCATCAGGGCGTTGATCGTCTTCTGGGTTGGCTCCAGGATGTCGATCAGACGTTTGTGGGTGCGCATCTCGAAGTGCTCTTGCGAGTCCTTGTCGATAAACGGCCCGCGGATCACGGTAAACTTTTCGATTTTGGTGGGCAAAGGCACGGGGCCCGCCACCTGTGCGCCTGTGCGCTCGGCGGTTTCCACGATCTGCTGGGCAGACTGATCAAGTATCCTGTGGTCAAACGCCTTTAGCCTAATGCGAATTTTCTGCTTGGTAGCCATACTTCTTCCTTTAGTTATCAGGTCTTACTACGTTCTGATTACATTCTTGTGTACTTCACACGGCACATTATCCGCTTCAGAAACAAAAAAGGGCTGTTTCCCCTGGCCGTAATTGAAGCATCGCGCACGGCCTATGGAAACAGCTCCCATATCTCTTTGTGATCACCTGGTAGAGTAACCACACGCGCTTTGCGTGCGTTATACGCTTCATATTCGGTTGTGAGATTTCTTACCCTTTTCTATTTCGTCGCATAATTGCGCACAGTAAACAATTATATAGGAATGAAGCGCGGGTGTCAAGCCGGAAAAACGACCAAAACGAGCAGGGCTATTTACTTGCGTGGCTGGATTCCTTATAATCAGATCAGTTGGACCGGCAATCCAGTCTTCCGTCACCGCATGCCGTCTTTTGCCCGTCGTTCAGTGGAGGGTAACCCGGTGATACGAACCAGGCTGCACAATGCAACTTTGCTTGTGCTGTTGAGTGCAATTTTGTGCGCTTGCGGCGATGGCAACAACGCGACACCTACCCAGGTCGCCCCCACGGTTACGGTAGCTGCAGCGCTAACCGGCGCGACCGGTGCCGATGGCGTCACGGGTGTGACCAGTGCCACTACCCAGATAGCGCTGGCGGTGACACCTATTTCTGTGCCCTCCCTATCATCGTCGCTGCCGCCCATGTTGCAGCAAGCCACTCTTGGGGGCTTACCACAGCAGTCCGAATCTCCGGCATTAGCGACCCTGGGCGCGCCTGACTGGGTGAAAGTGGGAACCCGCGTCACATACTACGTGGCTGCTGCATCTGTAGCAAATGCCGGTTACGCGTGGGTGGAAGACCCCAACGGCCCATGGGAAGACCCGGCTACGGGCAAGCACTACCGCCGTACCGACGAAAGCGGCGAGGGGATGGGAACCGGTGGCGGCGACGGCTACAGCCAGTACGATATATTGGCCATTGAAGGCTCTAACGTAGTCGTCTCTAACTCCCTCATCTCTATCGACCACCTAGACCAACAATACGTACCAGGCGGCAGTACAGGTGCCAAAGTAGCGGGCGCAGCTATTGATGGTTTATGGGTACATCCGACCGAGCTGGCCCAGATCGCAGACTCGCACGATGGCAGTATGCTGGTCCTTCGAGGCGACTATCCCATCGACGGCAAGACTTATAAAGCGATCATGTTCGCCAGCAAGAATCCCGGCTCGTATTTATCATATGTGTACGACACGGAAACCGGCTTGCTCCTGTCGGCGCAAACCAACACCCAGGGCGCAACTACGGTAGGCGGTATCCCCGGTAACAGCCAGCTTTCTCTAACGCGACTGGCAGGTGTTAGACAGCGCAACATTCCAGGGCAGAATGGAACGAACCCGACCTGGGTCGCCAATACAACAAAGCTGAACTACAGCGGCCTCTACAACTTCACGAACCCAATGGACCCTAGCAGCGCCAGTTACACTTTCCCTGCGAACAGCAACATCACACTCAGCAGGGGCGGACGTAACTGGGCAAGCTACACTGCGCAGACCACGATCCAGATGCTGGGCAGTCCATCCACGTCAAGCGGGGTTACGGGTACGGCAGGGACCTACTGGATGGATGTGAGCGCACTCAAGGCCATGAAGGTGGGCCAGGTATTAGACACCGAACCGGCTACAGGCGAGAAGCTGGCGGTGCAGTCCATCAGTACGCAACAGGGCCGTAAGGTGGTGAAAGTAAGCGACCAAATGGCAGGTTTCGAGGCCCTGCTGAACTACGATCAAGCGAGCGGGGCGCTCATCTCCTACCAGATAAAGATAGCGTCCAGCGGCGCAACCTACCAGTTCCAGCTTCTGCAAACGCCTTAGAGCCGTTAAATTAGGAAGAGGCATCCCACAGTTGTGGGATGCCTCTTCCTAATTAAGTTCCTGTCGAAGTTAGGCTTTAGCCTTCTCGGTGAGCTCTTTGGCGATGTTGCCGGGGACTTCTGCGTAGTGGTCGAACTCGAAGGAGGCCGACGCACGTCCCTGGGTCATCGAGCGTAGGTCAGTCGTGTAGCCGAACAGGTTGGACAACGGCACGTAACCGCGCACGATCTGGCCGCCGCTCTTGCCGTCTGTGCCTTCGATATGGCCCCGGCGGCTGTTCAGGTCGCCTATCCTAACTGTAGCACATTCCTCAATGGCCCGAAGTTGGCGAGCATAGGCGTGTTCTTGATACCGAAGAAGAGGCTGAATCCAATCGAATAGCCCAAAAGCACCATAGACTCAAAACCCCCTATATACTAAAGTAAAGAGTAGGCAAATGCAAAAAGCTATTCCTTGTGTTCTCATGTACACATTGAAGTTGAGGTATTGAATTTTGTATACTTTAAAATCATCCTCTATAGCAAAGCATGGGAAATTTACGTGTTTCCTAACATGCACCTTAGTTTGTGTAAGTCTATACTTTACCAGTAAAGTCCATACTATGTTCGCAGCACCCTCGTGGCCGACCCCGACAGGTGTTGGCTACTTCATTTACGTGCCTGAGGATTGGCAGACTTACGTAAATTTCAACGGCGCACAGAGGTACATCGCGTACAAAAGAGGTTATGAGGTAGACCCAAGCACGTCTAATTACCCTCATATAATACTCGATTTCGGGCGACAAAAACTTGCTGACAGTGGGAACTCAGGGTCTATTCAAAGTCAGACAAGGAGGGCGTACTCCTTTAGAATAAGGTAACCACACCACAACTCTAAAGGAGAAACGCATGAACACATCGGTGCCCATGAGGGTCGAAGTGCCCTCCTTGATGGAGATTCTAGCTGAGATACCTGATTTTCGCAAAGCTAGAGGTAAACAACACCCGTTGTTAGCGGTGTTGCTGTTGGCATGTGCCGCCATGATGTGTGGCTATCGCTCTCAAAGCGCTATCGCCGAATGGGGCCACAACTATGGTTCCGAGTGGCTCATGCGCCTGGGTTTCAAGCGTGCCAAGGCACCCAGCCAACCGACGATACACCGTATCTTCTCAGGAGTAAATGTCGGGGTACTGGAGGCTAAACTAGCATATTGGGCTGAATCGCTGCTCCAGACTTTGAGAACCACAACCGAAGGGGCTGTGGGCACAACTGAGGAGTGGGAGGCAGTTGCCGTTGACGGCAAGACCTTGCGTGGCAGCCGAAAGCAAGGGGCGTCCGGGGCTCATTTGTTGAGCGCACTCCACCAGCGTGTTGGTGTGGTGTTAGGCCAGATAGCCGTCGATGATAAGACCAATGAGATAACGGCTATGCTGGACCTCCTTGCAAACCTGGTGTTACCGGGCAGATTGATTACAGCAGACGCCCTTCTCACCCAACACAAGATAGTCAAGACGATAGTGGAGCATGAGGGTGATTACCTGCTGGTAGTCAAAGACAACCAACCCTTGTTGCGTGAGGACATAGAGGCTGTGTTTGAGGCTCCCCACCTGCTGGAACTAACCCCACAGGAACTGGCGTCCGAACGCTCCGAACGCTCCATACGAGAGGTAACAATACACGGCAGACGCATAGAAGAGCGGGTGCTTCGCACGTCGTTGGCCTTGAACGAGTGTTATCGTGGCTCCACTCCTGATGACGACCAGTGGCCTGCTTTAGGGCAGGTGTTGCAAATCAAGCGTACCATAGCAGACAAGAGGACAGGTCGCACGACTACAGACACTGCCTATGCAATCACCTCTCTATCCGCACACAGAGCTACCCCTCACCAACTGCTGCAAGCGTGGAGAGAACACTGGCACATAGAGAACAAGCTACACTGGGTTCGAGATGTGACCTTTGACGAGGACCGCTCCACAGTACGTGCCGGCAACATACCCCATGTCATGGCAGCGCTTCGCAACACTGCTATTGGTCTACTCAGAGTGCTTGGAGCCATAAACATCGCCAAGGCCTGCCGTTACTTCGCTGCTCATCCTGCTCTGGTTCTCGCTGCCCTTGGCTGCTCTTCCGACTTTGAATAGACCCTGGTGGGAACTGGGCTGTCATACTTATCGGCAGTGGAATAAAGCATAGCATGGCTTGGGCGCAGAATATTGCTCAGGCATATATAGATGGCTATAATGACAATTCGGCACATCCATTTGCTGCTATAGCGATGGGTACTAACAGTTCGAATTATCCTTGGGCGTGCATTGATGGTCAGTGGAATACTTCCGGAGCTTTTTGGGGGTACACAATCAACCACCTAATATCGCGATCTCGTGTCAACATTAAGAGCGCTAACGATATTGAAAGTTTCTATGATCCTAGTCAGTTCGGCACTTGGAGAACATGCGGAGGGGCGTTGCTAAGTTGGTTCGATGGCTATACACCACAAACATCCGTTCCGAATTATGATTTTGGCGACAACCCTCACAGTGATGTGCCAGGTGATTGGTCCATTGACCAAACGTGGCAGGTCGCATGGGGTCGCCCAGGTGCCTTTAATATGCCCGAAATATATTGTAATGGAAGTGGCTGGGCACTATCATGGGTGACAATTCGAGCCTATAAATATATGCTGTTTGAGGGAGTGACCTCACTGAATGGAGGTCCCGCTGATTGTAATCCGAGCTTAACTTGGCAGGCTTCTTGGAACAGTCTAGATCAAGCATTATCAAATGCAGGCTACCCTGGTTATGTGCAATCTTACGCCATCGTATTCCGAGAGAACTACTACTTAGATAGGCCGCTAAGGTCAATGTTGCAACCCAAATAGGAGAAGAAGGAATGAAGAATAGAATTAAATATCCCCGTAATAGGCGGGTTTGGCTGCCTCTGGTGGGAGTATTGATCGTGACGAGTACATTGGTTATTATTGCCCTGACGAGGCCCATATCTAATATACGCGCTGATGGTGTCGATTGTTCTGGCGCATGGTATAACTCGCCAGATCCCGTAGTCGTAGAAACCTGCTCTAGACAAAAAGCAGCAAATACGCTCTCGCCTGCTGATGAGATGGCTACGGGCACCGCACAGCCTTATGTACGGACAGATCCAAATTTCGTGTTGCAAACACCGCAACCGATGCTGCCCATGCCCGATTATGCCAAACAAGTTGGAGAAATGAAGTTCGACCCGTATAATGGCGCGTGGCCGTCGCACTGGCGAGGCGTTACGAGCGCCTGGGTAGACGGCGGCGTTCCTTCTACAGGCTATATTGATTGGAGTAAGTTGTACGTAGTAGCGCGTACTGGTTATCAGAATCCCAAAGATATCGGTCCAGAGGTACCCCCCACCCGCACCAATGGCGAGTTGTACCCTAGGATAAATACGGACATCCTTGATGGTGGTGGCCCCGGAATGGGCAGATTCATAAAGGATTGGACTTGCCCACAGCCTATCGGCGATATCGTTATCACCAACATCACCAATCCTCCCCTACCCACTATCACGAACCCCAACGTGCCCTATCCAGAGTTGCAAAGTGTGATCTACTTCAAGGCGAAGGAGAGTGAGCAAATAGGCACGTTCGATATGGCAACCGAGATCTGGACGTTCGAACCCGCTCCCAAAAAGTAGATTAAAGATGGGCCATCCCGACAGTGGGATGGCCCATCTTTCTGTTTATATTACTGCTAACTCAGTCTACGCCTTGGCCTTCTCAGTTAGCTCCTTGGCGATGTTGCCCGGCACTTCCTGGTAGTGGTCGAACTTGAAGGAGGCCGAGGCGCGGCATATGGGTATGAAGCTGGACATATTTCACAGAGGCAGAAAGACTATTTGGCCCTCCCATTCGTTGGGAAGGCTTGCCACCGCCAGGATCAGCACATCTTCGATAGCCTGACGCCAAGAGACGTTCCAAGGAATCGCGAAGACGCCGGGCATATGCTGACCTTCAGAAGCACGTTGATAAGCAGCGTCGAGCACTGTATTCACGTCGAAGGTGATCAGGACGCGGCTTTCCTCAGCGGCCCAGGCCAGCACTTGTGGATCAGAATGGCCTTGTAGACCTACATCCTGAACACGCACAATGTCTAGCTTAGGCTCTCTGCGAAGAAGACCACGAACCAACCGCATAGGGATGTGTTCATCGGCTAATAGACTCAGGATTATTTGTTCTGGAGACGAGTGAGCAGTCTATTACGAAGGCCGGCATGATTCTGCTTAGATCCTAGCTTTGCGCGTAGGCCATCCGCCTGGCGTTGCCGCTGTTGGAGATAGGTCTCTATATCGTCCTTGTGGTGTATGTAGTAACCAAGTACCGAGTAGACATCGCCGAGATCGAGCGTATCGAAGGTCTGTGCTATCTCTTCAGCGCTTGCGCCATCGAGGAAAGCAGCGATCACGAGGTCAAGAGTCACGCGGGTATTCGCGATTCTTATGGTGCCGTTGGCGTCTGCTTGCAAAGGCACGGGTTCGATTGGATCGCTTGGAATTACAAGAGCCATGTTTTGGACCTCCTCACGTCGTGAACTCGTTGCGGAGTATGAACAGAGGCCCAAGCGCAGTGCGAAGGGCCTCTTTCAGGATACATCATTCTATTGTGCGAGTCCAGGCTAGGCTTTAGCCTTCTCGGTGAGCTCTTTGGCGATGTTGCCGGGGACTTCTGCGTAGTGGTCGAACTCGAAGGAGGCCGACGCACGTCCCTGGGTCATCGAGCGTAGGTCTGTCGTGTAACCGAACAGGGCCGACAACGGCACGAAGCCGCGTACTAGCTGACCGCCACTGCTGCCGACTGTGCCTTCGATGTGACCACGGCGGCTGTTGAGGTCGCCTATCACGTCGCCCATGAACAGGTCAGGCGTGACGATCTCGATCTTCATGATCGGCTCAAGGATAACGGAGCGACCCTTCTCCAGACCTTCCTGGAGAGCCATCGAACCCGCTATCTCGAAGGCCATTTCGTTCGAGTCTACCTCGTGGTAGGAGCCGTCGACGAGGGTGGCACGGAGGTCGACTACAGGGTAGCCTGCACGTCCGCCCGACTCCATCCTCTTCTGGATACCCTTGCCAACGGCAGGGATATATTCCTTGGGGATAGAACCGCCGACAACCTTGTTGACGAACTCGAAGCCCTTGCCGCGCTCGAGCGGCTCGAACTCCACAACAGCATCACCGAACATACCACGGCCACCGCTCTGCCTCTTGAAGAGGCCGCGTGCGCGTACTGTTTGTGTGATGGTTTCTTTGTAGGCCACTTGAGGACGACCCCTATTAGCTTCCACTTTATACTCGCGGAACATCCTATCGAGGATCACCTCAAGGTGAAGCTCGCCCATGCCGGAGATGACCACCTGGCCTGTATCCTGGTCGGTGCGAACCCTGAACGTGGGGTCTTCCTCCGACAGGCGGACAAGGGCGTTGTCCATCTTGTCCTGGTCGATCTTGGTCTTTGGCTCAACCGAGATAGAGATCACAGGCTCAGGGAACTTGATGTTCTCCAGGATGATGGGGTCTGTCGGGTCGCACAGGGTATCACCAGTGAAGGTGTCTTTCAGGCCCACGATTGCAGCGATGTCCCCGGCGTATACAGCAGTGATATCTTCGCGGTGGTTAGCGTGCATCTGGAGGAGGCGAGCGATACGCTCTTTCTTGTTCTTGGTGCTGTTCAGGGTGTATACGCCGGTAGACAACTTGCCGGAGTAAACGCGGAAGTATGCCAACCTACCCACGTATGGGTCGGCCACGATCTTGAATACAAGCGCAGAGAAGGGCTCATTCTCGTCAGTCGAGCGCTCTACTACCTCGTCACTGCCGGGAAGCAATCCCTTGACAGCGGGAACATCCAGAGGCGAAGGCAGATAATCGAGTACAGCATCGAGCAAGAGTTGCACACCCTTGTTCTTGAGCGACGAGCCGCAAAGTATGGGCACGAGCTTCAAATCGATGGTGGCGCGGCGGAGGGCGGCCTTCAATTCTTCGTTGGTGATCTCTTCACCTTCCAGGTAGCGCAAGGTCAGTTCGTCGTCGCTTTCGGCGATCAGCTCAACCATTTTCTCGCGTTGTTTGGCTACTTCAGCAACCATATCGGCGGGTATCTCGACCTCCTGGGCTTCCACGCCCAGGTCCTCACTTGTGTATGTGTAGGCCTTCTGCTCGATAAGGTCTACCAGGCCCTTGAAGCCACCTTCAATGCCTATAGGCAATTGGATTGGGACAGCCACAGCAGCCAGGCGGTCCTTGATCATGTCGATCGTACGCCAGAATGATGCGCCTGTCCGGTCCATCTTGTTTACGAAGCAGATTCGAGGCACGCCGTAGCGGTCGGCCTGACGCCAAACAGTCTCAGACTGAGGCTCAACACCCGCAACAGCATCGAACACCACTACGCCACCGTCAAGCACGCGGAGTGATCTTTCGACCTCAACAGTAAAGTCTACGTGACCTGGAGTATCAATTATATTGACGCGATTACCCTTCCACTCGGCTGTGGTAGCGGCAGCGGTGATCGTGATGCCACGCTCTCGCTCTTGCTCCATCCAGTCCATAGTGGCCGAGCCTTCGTGCACTTCGCCGATCTTGTAGATGCGGCCTGTGTAGTACAGGATGCGCTCGGTAGTTGTGGTCTTACCGGCGTCAATATGGGCAATAATGCCAATATTTCTAGTCTTCTCCAGAGGAAATGCTCTGGGCACCGTGGTTCTCCTTCGACAAATTTTGAATCTTTAATCCTGAACGCTGAATTAAGTTGCTGCTAAAGCGCATCTCAATTCAGCATTCGAAGTAGCTAACTCAAAATTAGAATCTATAGTGTGCGAACGCTCTGTTAGCTTCCGCCATTCTGTGTGTATCTTCTCTCTTTTTGATCGTTGTGCCTACATTATTAGCGGCATCCATTAGTTCGGCGGTAAGGCGATCTACCATGCTCTTGCCTGTGCGCTTGCGGGCGGCGGTTAGGATCCACCTGATTGCAAGCGACTGTCGCCTGTCGCCCTTGATTTCAACCGGCACCTGATATGTTGCGCCGCCCACTCGGCGAGGCTTAACCTCGATCACGGGGGTGGCGTTGCGGATGGCCTGCTCGAATACTTCGAGGCCGGGCCTTTTGGCACGCTTCTCAAGCTCATCAATTGTGCCGTACAGTATGCTTTCGGCAAGGCCTTTCTTGCCGGACATCATCAGCTTGTTAACAAACCGTGCTATGAGCAGACTGTTATAGCGTGCGTCGGGCAACAGCGGCTGCCTGTCATATCTACCTCGTCTTGGCATTTACCGGTTCTCCTTGAGGGTTAGGGACTAAGGACTGAAGGCCAGGGTTTTCTCTAACTAATCCCCAGGTCACGATCTAAGCTCCCTGGAAACTACTTCTTACCCTTCTTCGCCTTCGCAGGGTTCTTGGTTCCGTACTTCGAGCGACCGCGCTTGCGGTCCTTCACGCCCTGTGCGTCAAGCGTACCCCTGATGATATGGTAACGAACGCCAGGCAGGTCTTTCACACGGCCACCGCGGATCAGCACGACGGAGTGCTCTTGCAGGTTGTGGCCTTCACCGGGGATATAGGCGGTGACTTCCATGCCGTTTGAGAGCCTTACACGAGCGATCTTACGCAGGGCAGAGTTGGGCTTCTTGGGGGTCTGGGTACGCACCTGTGTGCAAACGCCACGCTTCTGAGGCGAACCCTTGCCACGGCGCACCTGCTGGGTGGTCGAATTCAATGTAAAGCGCAGAGCCGGGGCCTTAGTTTTCTTACCCGTTGTAGAACGGCCCTTGCGTACAAGCTGGTTTATTGTCGGCATTATTTCTCCTCGTCTTCTTTAAACGGCGCATATTACGCACAGTAAACAATTATACGCCAAGGCGCGCCGCGTGTCAAGCGCGATTTTGCCCTTTTTCGCAGGATGGGGGACGGGCGGATTCTCGGTGAATTATGTGGTGGCGGAGCGCGAGGGTGAAAGGAAAACTCCCACTGTTACAGGCACGGTAAGAGTGCGGTAAGTAGTGGGAGTCTCGGTCAAAGTCGGGGTGGCGTGATTCGAACACGCGACTCCTTCGTCCCAAACGAAGTGCGCTACCAGGCTGCGCTACACCCCGACAACCTGTTTATTATATCCCGAAGGAAGGTTTGTAGTCAAGGACGACTGACGACGGTAATTGCTCGTCGTCGGTCGTCCATTGTCCATCGTCTGTCCTAGGGCCCTACGGCCATAAACACCATCTTGGCTAGCTGGGCTCGGGTGGAGTTGCCGTTGGGGCGGAAGTAGCGGCCGGGACAAGGCTCGTTGGGGGCACCACAGGGGTAGCCTTCGAGGACGCCGTGGGCGAGGGCGGTTTCTACGTAGCTGTAGAAGGTGCTGCCCGCCGGGAGGTCGTTGAAGGTGGGGATGGGGGGCGTGATGAGCGCCCAGCCTGTCGGGTCGAATAACTGGGCGGTGAGGACGATCACTTTGGAAAGCTGGCCGCGCGTGACGTTAGTGTCTGGGCGGAAGTAGGGGCGGGACTGGGCGTCACAAGGCTCGCCGGGGCCGCCGCAGGGGTAGCCGGTGACGATACCGAAATAGTAGGCGGTTTCGATGTACGAGTAGAAGGTTTGGTCTGCGGGGACGTCGGTGAAGTGCGGTCCGTTCTCAGTGTGAGTTGGCAGAAGGAAAGCGCCCGATACGATCTTCACGATCTGGCCGCGCGTGGTCTGGTTGCCGGGTCGGAAGGTGCCATCGGGATAGCCCTGGACCACACCCCGGCAGTAAAGCCAATGGATGTATTCGTAGAACCATGCGCCGGGCAGCACATCGGTGAAGGACATTGGGCACGAGGCCCAGGTCGGCTCGGCGGACGGTTGAGGTCCCGGTACTGTGGGTGAGGTGATGGCCGTAGGCGAGCCCGGGACGGCGGTGGATGTGGGCGTGCCGGGAAGTGGCGTGGGAGTGTGTGAGCCGACGGTGGGGGGAACGGTGGGAGGAGGGAGAGGTGCGTAAGACCCGCTGCCGGCGGGCAGCTCGGGTGAAGCCGAAGCGGCACCGCTCATAATTGCGATTGCGGCTATTAGTACGACTGAAAGGAGGAATGCAGATAATGCGAATAGATGCTTGCTCCGGATACTTGATTGTTTAAATAAGGGATACAACGTTTTGCCTTTCTTTATTGGGCCATTGGATTTGGGGCAGCGCTACTGTAGTTCAGAATAGGGAGGACCATTTTCACGTCATAGATCTGACCGCCTCAGAGCCTGCACCCTGCTACGTAAGCATAGCGGTGCGGCCCGGGGCAAGGCAATGGCATAATTAGGTCATCCCGCGCTGCCATATGTGCCATCCTGACCAGGTACTATTGTCTTCCGAGAGTGTTAGTACTTTGACAAGGACAGGCTCAGGAAGAGCTGCGCCTGAACCGCCGCAGGAGGATGTTGGCGGCCTGCGACACTTCTTCCGAGCGTAATAGACGGGCCACGACCAGATACACCAACCCGCCGACGGCAATGCCGACAGCCAGCAGTAACACAGCTTCCAACTTGCTCGTGCCTGAGGCAGGTAGCAAACCTCGCAGGAGAGGCATGACCCCCAACAGTACCAACCCCATGGCCAGCGCCGCCGCCCCACTCTTGCCGAACGAAGACAATAAGCCGTCGGAAGCAAGGCTCCAACCGGGTAACTTCCTGCCCAGGAAGACCCACAGCAAAACAAGCTCGAGGGTAGTTGTCACGGCAAGGCTCAGGGCCAATCCATCCTGGTTCATACCGGCACCAAGCGCGAGATAGGCCGCCAGCCCCAGGTTGATCACCACGGTGACCACGGCCACCAGTACGGGAGTGCGAGTATCGTGGAGCGCGTAGAAGCCTCGTGTGAGCACTTCCACGAGGGCGTAAGACACAAGCCCAAGTGCGAAAAAGAGGAGGGCGGAGGCCACAAGCTGGGTGTCAGCCGCGTCAAACTTGCCAAGTTGGAACAGGGTAGCCACCAGTTCGTTGCGCAAGACAAGCATGCCCACGGCGGCAGGTACGGTCAGAAAGGCGAGCACACGAACAGCGTTCGCTAACGTTCCCCGCAAGGCATCGAGCTTACCCTCAGCGAATTGGGCCGACATAGTGGGGAAGGTGACGGTGGCGAGGGACAGCGCAAACACACCGTGAGGCAAAAGCATCACCATATAGGCGTAGTTGAACGCCGCGAGACTGCCCGCCGCCAGAAACGACGCGATGGTGGTCATTGCGATAACGTTGGCCTGGAACGCTGCCTGCCCCAGTATGCGCGGCAGCATCAGCTTGCCAACTTTGGCTGCACCTTCGTCGCGCAAGTTCAGCCTGAACGAGTATTTCATGCCCGCGTGACGCAAGCCCGGAATCTGCACGCCCAGATGGAGCAGGGCACCCGCTACCACGCCCCACGCCAGGCCATACACACCAAGCACAGGAGCCAGGAAGAGCGCACCCGCTATAATGGCCAGATTGTAGAAGATGGGCGCGAACGCGGGTAGCGTGAACTGCTGGCGGGCGTTCAGGATGCCCATCGCCCAGCCGCCCAGCCCTAGGAACAGAGGCGACAAGAGCATGATCCGGGTCAGACCCACCACCGTTTCCTGCTGTTCAGGCGGCCTGCCCGGAAAGAGGATCGTGCCCACCAAAACGGGCGCGGCGAAGCCCAGGATGATGCCACTCAGGCTTAGCAGCACAATAGAGGCGTTCACCAGGGTCGAGGTCAGGTGCCACGCCTGGGTTTCTCGCCCCTTGCTCATTAGCTCCGTGAACACAGGGATAAAGGCAGATCCTACAGCGCCGCCGATGATTAGCAGAAAGAGGGCATCGGGGATGCGAAAGGCCGCGATGTATGTTTCGAGTTGTACCGACGCGCCGAACTGCCGGGCGATCACAGCTTCGCGCACGAGGCCCAGCACGCGACTGAGGATGAATGCTCCGGCCACGATTGCAGTGTTCAGCGCCAGAGTGCGCCCGGGACCGCCCGACTTGCCGGTTAGGCCTATTTGAACAGGCTCACCCGCCTCTGTGATCCCATCCGCATCAATCATCAGGTTGGCAGGCTCGGCTGCCGGTGACGGGTCGGGCAGTAACTGAGGCTCAGCATTTGGAGGCACAACGCGCGCATCAGCGCTGTTGTCCATAGCCGCATTTTCAGGACGTCGGGTGTTCATATGGCGCTAATTGTATAACACACTTCCCTATTAGTCGAAGGCTCAATTAGCGTTTGGTGATCTGGAAGAACACCCTAGCCACGGCACACGCTCTAGGGGGCCACCGCGAATTGTACAGTATAAGCGGGCGTGGGCGATGCGTTCGTGTAGACGTCCACGCGGTAGCTGCCTTCGAGCCAGGGGGAGTCCTTCTTCAGGGTGAAGGTTGAGTAGTAGGTGCCTGTCAGAGTGTAGCTGCGCGGCAATTCGTACAGGAGACCGTTATCCGGGCCGTACCAGCGCGTGCTTATCGCTGTAACGCCGCCCGCTCCGAACTGCGCCTGCACCGCCAGCACAAAGGCGTCGGATGCCGAGTAGGTTGTCACGCGGTCGACGGGCTGACCGCTTTGCAAGGAGCCTGTCATGAAGGCGTCAAGCACACCGCCTGTCGCCTGCTCCTGCGCGGGCGGAGCCGTGGCGTTGGCCGGTGCGGTGGGCTGCGGCGGCAGAGGGGTGTCGGTGGGGAGAGGAGGCTGCGTCGGGGCGACGGCTACTGCGGTCGCCTCGGGCTGTTGCGGCTTTAGGGTGGCTGTTGGCTGGGGCGCTACGGGCGGGCTGGTCGGTGCCACAGCGGGTAGACTGCCGGCTGTGGGTAATTCGCTGATAGGGGTATTGACGGCAGGGTGCTGGGCCGTAAGCGCCGTCTGGGTCGCACCCGGGCCTGTCGCTGCGCCTTGCTGGGGGAGCACGCGCGTGAAGAGGACCACCGCAAACAAGCCGCACGCCCCAAGCAAGAGCAATCCGCCCAGCACATAGCCGATCTTGCTCAAGAGAGATAGCGGGGCCGGTCCCGCCATTGAGTCTATAGGGTACTGCTCGGACTGATCGTAGGGGGAATACTCGCCTTCTTCGTAGCCTTCGGCGCCGACCTGGCCGTTCGGGTCCATGGTGCCATCAACACCGGCAGACGGCAAGCCACCCGGAAAGGCGGCCTCAAACTCCTCATCGAGGTCGCGGGAGGCGAGACCAGGGGTTAAGCTCAGGGGCCCGGACCGCAGCATGCCGGACTGCATGTTCGCTTCTACCAGCAGTCCGCCGCACCCTGGACAGCGCACGTAGGCGTCGGGCAACTCCTCAAGCCTGGTATAGAGTATGCAGTTTGGGTTGGGACATTGCTTCATAGTGAGCTACCGGCTACCTCCGTAACTCTAATCTAGCACTAATGCCGACCTTATGCCACTCAATTCCACATAGAAGCCAGACCCGCGCCGATCCTGCCATGTACGGTGTTATCATGCGATAATAGGGTTATCATGGTGCAACATCTGCCGGACAGCCCGCTGCCCTACAGGATCATCGAAACATTTGAGGATGCATCAACCATTATGAGCCAGAAGCCAATACAACAACCATCCACGCAATCGCTGCGCCTCGGCTACCACAACCGGGCCAACTTAGCGCCTCTGCTATACCCGCTCGAAGCGGGCTGGGTCGCGCCGCCTTCGCCGTGGTCGCTCGATATAGAGAACGCCGCGCCCGCCCAGCTTCTAGACGGTCTGCTGTCGGAAGACCTTGACGCAGCCTTTGTCACGCCCGCAAGCGCGCAGCAAAACGGCAAGAAGATAACGCCCCTGGGCGGCTGGGGACTGGCAGTGGCCGGAAAGGCCGAGACGGCACTCTTTCTGTCGCCCAGGCGCATAGACCTGATAGACGGCGGCGACGTTTCGATCACGCCGGGGGCAGAAGGCTCAACGGCTGACCACCTGCTGCGCACACTGATAACGCCCTATTACGGTATCAAGCTGAACGTTCATACGCCCGATAGCGAAGGCTATGACGCAAGCGGTCCTCGGCTGCTGTTCGGCGACATGGCCCCCGGGAGCGGAGCCGAAGCCGCGGCTGCAGGCTGGGCCGTGGACGACATCAGCCTTGCATGGTGGGTAATGACAGGCCTGCCGATGGTATGGGAACTCCTATGCTACAGGCGCGACCTTGGGAATCGCAAACCGGGAGCCGTTGAGGCGCTACAGAATCTGATGAAGCTTTCCCAGCGTGCCGCCTCGGAACAGGCGTCAAGCGTTCTGGATGTAGCTGCCACCCGCCTGAGCCTCCCGCCGGTGCGAGTGAAAGAGCTGTTCGCGCACCAGACCTACACTCTCGGCATCAATGAGCAAAAGGGTCTGGCGACGTTCCTCGATATGGCCGGCAGGGCGAAGGCGTTCGAGTGATACCGGAGAGAGCCAATTGCCGTTCAGGGCAAACTGACCATCGCGGTGAGCGCGAGCTTCTCCCACGGGCCGCCGGGGTCGAGGTCGCGCACGCGGGCGAACTGCTCACGGGCATCGGTGTACCCGGCCAGTCCGGCGTATGCTCGGGCAAGATGGAACCTGTAGCGCGGCACGTTAGGAGCACGCGCAATAGCTCCCTCCAGCGATGACAAAGCCTGCGAGGATTGCCCGCAAAGCACAAGCGCCCAGCCCACGGCGTCGAGCGAGTCGGGGTCGGTGGGCCTCAACATGATAACCTGTCGCGCAGCAGGCAAGCCCTTGTCACACCCTAGCCCGCGCACATCCGTATAGAACCGGGCCAGCGTAAGGGCAGCGTTTGCGGTCAAGCCATCTGCCTCCTGCGACTGACCGTCAGACGCGGCAAGCGTGCTAGCCACTATCTGGGCGTTTGTCGCCGCGATATACTCGCCCTCGGCCTTGTCAAAGTCGCCCTGCAACCTGTAGAACTCGGCCCAGTCGAGATGCGTTTCAATGCCGTCGGGTTCCAGGGTGTCCAGGATGCGCAACTGCTCTTCGGCAAGCGCCCAGTCGCTCTGGGCCGTATAGAGGCGGGCCAGTACGTGCCGCGTCAGGGGGTCGCGGTCGTCGAGGGCGATCGACTTCTGCAAGTGGGGCAGCGCGCCCCTGGTGTCACCCTGGTTGAGCATGGCGAGCGCCAACCGTGTCTGTGCAGGCGCATAGTCAGGATCTACCTCTTCGAGCAGACTTTGCGCGAGGCCGTTCTCCCCCTGCTGGAGGTACATCCCTGCCCACAGGGTCTTGATGGCTGCCTCGGGGTCGCCTCTTGACACGGCCTGGGCGACCTGTGTTCGCGCATTGTCGAGGGTGGCTAGGGTAGTTGTTATGACGTCGCCGGGCAGCCCTTCGGCAAGGCCTGGCACGCGCAGGTCGGGGATAACAGGTCGCATTGGGGTAACATCACTCGCCTTTACGTGGGCTTCCAGGGCCAACGATCCGTTTGGATCATCAGTGGCCAGCAGTTGTGCCAGCTTTACGTCGGCTGACCGCCCGTAGAGATCGTTTTCGTGAGTCAGTTCTTGCAGAGTAGAACGGGCAGCATCCCAGTCCTCGCGCGCCCACTGGGTCATGGCAGTCTGCCACAAAGCCGACCTTCCAGCAAGTTTCACCTGTGGAGATTCTGGATAGGATGCTGACTCTTGTGCAGCCTGGTTCCATACCAGCAGGGCATCATCGGTCTGACCTGTGAAGCGCAGCACACGCCCAAGTTGCGCGAGGATTAGCGGGCGCAAAGGTGGACTGGCATCCGTCAGAGCCAGCCGCGCCTGACGCTCAGCAAGCTCAACGTTGCGCTGCGCCAGGTAGATATAGGAGAGGGA
>JBBRDO010000032.1:0-45286 GCA_038203825.1 Chloroflexia bacterium
GTAGACGCGACCATCAGAGCCCACGGCGATCCCCTGGGGCGTGCGGAACTGCCCGGGGGAATCTCCTGCCGTGCCAAAGTAGTCGATCTCGCCACTTTGCACGTTTATGATGGCGACGCGCTGGCGGTCGGGATCGCTCATATATAATACAGAACCGGAGGCAGATATTGCCAGCCTGCTGCCTCCAACGTTGGTACCGACTATGAGGGGCCAGGTTTTGCCGAGGCTGCCGTCAGGGAAGATCTGGACAATGCGGTTCTTCAGGTCGGCCACATAGAGCAGGCCGGAGCCGGTTGGGTCAGCCACGACGTCAACGGGCTGACTCAATTTTCCGAGGGAAGCTCCGCCCGTGATAGTGGCAACGAGGAGCTTGCCGGCGCCGGTCCTGGGGGCGACCACCTCGACAGCATCTCCGGACGTTTCGGCTACGTAAATGGTGCCATCCGGGCCGACCGTGATGCCGTTGCCCGCCGCGGAACCCAGCTCGCTGCCGGGGATGGAGTCTTGAAGGTTGCCCTGCGGGTCGAACACTTGCAGGCGGTTGGCGCCGATGTCCATGACGTAGATATAGCCGTTTGGCCCTATCTCCAGGTCGACAATGTCCTTGAAGTCGTCGGGTGTGAGGGGCTGGCCGTCCTGGGCGCGCTTGCCCCAGGTGCGCACAACGTTGCCGTCGGGGGACATGACGACGATGCGGTTATTTTCGCGGTCGCCTATGTAGACGTTGCCGTCCGGGCCAACAGCCAGGCCGCGTGGACCTTTGAGGGTGCCGCTATCGCCGATAACCGTGTCGGGGGTGAGTAAGGCTGTGGTGGGTGGAGCCAGCTGCACGGGGGGGGGCTCGGTGGCTTCGGTGGAGCTTACGATGCCGCCGACTGTATGAAGGGAGTCGGGACCAAGCAAGGTGCGGGCGCCGTCGGGAGTGGTCCAGTAGAGCTCGAGGTAACCGGTGTGGTCCGCCCACTTGTAGCGTACCTCGATGGTGTGATTGCCGGCGGTTAGCGCCACGTCGCCCGTAGCGGACTTGGGATTGTTCGTGTCGGGCAGGTTGTCCACGACTACTTTGCCGTCAATAAGGATCACGCTCTCGCCGTAGGAGAAGGTCTCGAACGTATAGGTGCCGGATGCCGGGGCTGTGACGTCACCCTTCCAAACGGCAGTAAACGGGCCGGCCACGAGGGCGCCCGGCGTGTTGCGGAAGCCGAGGAAGCCGTCGATGCGGGTAATTACGCTGGGAGGAAGGTTGTCCTGGGCAACATCCCACGCGTGACCGGTGAGGTCGGTGGTGACTTGCCACACCTCGCCGAGGAGGCCTCTACCGGGGCCGTACCACAGATATTGGGCGGGGATAGGCGAGGATGCCTGGCCGCCCGCTTGCCATTCCAGCTTGACCTGCGAGGACACGCCGTTGAGGACGCCGCGCAACTGCACGTCATGAATCCCGCGGGCGAGGAGCAGGTTGGCTTCGGCGTGAGTGTTGTCAATGGTGGTGGTGAGAACGGGAGTGCCGTCGATCAGGAACTGGGCGTTATCAGGGAGGTCCAGAGAGAACCTGTACCGCCCGAACTGGGGCGCATAGAGCCCACAGGACCAGGAAGCCTGGACGGGATAGGTGAGGCCCGCAGGAGGCGCCGTAGTGCTGCCCAGGCCGTGTTCCTCGCGCTGGATCGGGTCGCCCTTGACGGGAGTGTAGGTGGCGATACTGACTCGGCGAGCATCAATGGTCTCTTTCTTGACGCGGAAGGAGGTGAGAAGGTGGTTTGGGCCGTACTTGTACTCTTCTTCGATGCCGTCAGGGTAATAGGACTTGAGCATGGCGAGGTACTGGCGGTTGTTGTCCCAGACCATGAAGATCGCATCACGGTCGCCGTTGTCCAGAATGGGTAGGTCGTCGGAGGAGTTCACCATGTTCTGCCCGGCTGTGCCATGGTTGAGGAAGCGATTGTCACCGTGATCCCAGAAGATCATGTAGCTGCCTGCGTCGTAGTAGGCGGGAGGTGGACGCCCCTCTGCGGCCAGGCGGGCGTTGGTATCGCGGACGAAAACGGACTGGCCGGTTACTTCGGTGAACTGGTAGGAGCGTGTGTAGCGCACGAAGTAGTCGCTGTAGTTTTGTAGGCCGAGATAGAGCAGCAAGACTCCCACGACGGACGCGCTAAACACTCGGGAAGTGCCAAGCACCAGGTGGCGCAGGCGCAGGTTGCGGACGTAGGTGGAGGCGATGCGGCCAAAACGCATGAACTCGGCGACGAGCTTGCTGAGGGGCAGAGCGGCGAAGATAGCCATGACAGGGATCACGCCGACAAGGCGAGCCATGTATGGCGCGTCGATGGTTAGCACGCCGCCCACGACAATGGCAGACCAGAACCAGCCCGAGAGGATGGCCATACGCGTGTCGCGCCAGCGCCAGAGCGCCCAGGCGATGCCCAGGATTAGCAGAGCGGACTCGATAGGCTTGGCTACAGGCTCAGCGGTGAAGGTGTAAACAGAGCTGGCATCGCGGCGATATGTGAAGATGGACAGGGTGGTGGTAAGCTGATCCCACAGGACGCGGGGCCAGAAGCCATCAGTGGCGACCTGAACGCTGGCGGGGGTCGGCTCGAAGACGAGCGGCAGAAAAGGGAAGACGTCGGAGGCGACGGGCAAGCGGAGGCCGATGTAAAGAGGATCGTGCGTCTCATGGTACTGCGAAACCATGGTGGCTTCATTCGAGAATATCAGCTTTTGGTTGGTACGTTGGTCGAGGGTCTGCGTGTGGTCCAGGTAGTAGACGATCCAGGGCGAGGCGAAGCAGATACAGGCTATAACAAATATTAGTGTTTGGCCGAAGTAATGGGTGACGGAGCACGCCTGCTGGGCGAAAGCACTGCGGAAAGAGGCGAGGCGGGCCGCATCGGGTGTGAGCTTGCGGATCAGACGATAAGCGCCGGGCAAGCGCAAGAGTGGAGACAGCAAGAACATGAAGGCGAACACGCCCAGCAGCAGGAAAGGAGTGATTCTGCCGCCCAGGTAGAAATACATGCTGAGCATGAATGCGTAGCCCGACAAAATGAAATCGAGAGTACGCCTACCGCGGAGGCCGCGAAAGAGAAAATAGAAGCCCGCCACGAGGAAGGCCGGGGTCGTAATATTGGAGAATTCAGCGCGGCTGAAATGGATTGCTACGTCCGAGAAAGCGAGGAGAAGAGTGGCGATTATGGCGGTGCGGATCCCGAACCACATCTTCACCAGCGGGTAGAAGGGGAGGACCATGAGAGCGCCGACCAGGGTCGAGAACATGCGGAGGCCGAAGAGGGAAGTGCCGAACAACTTCATGGTCAGGGCGATACCCCAGTAGTAGAAGTTGGGCTGGGAGAACCAGCCTGTCTCGAAGGGGGATACGTGGTTGCCTTCGAGGATGCCTACAGCGTCCATGCCCGCCTCGCCCTCGT
This sequence comes from Chloroflexia bacterium, assembly GCA_038203825.1. Lineage (GTDB taxonomy): Bacteria > Chloroflexota > Chloroflexia > QHBQ01 > JADMIH01 > JADMIH01. The sequence continues at coordinate 3,432 of JBBRDO010000032.1, forward strand.
CGCCGTGCATGCCCGTGGTCCAGTCGCCCAGGTTGAGCATACGGAGCCCCAGCGCAAGGAGGAAGATAGCGACGACAATGCCCACCTCGACGCGGCGCGAAAGATGGACGTCCGTTTCGTCCATAATATCGGTGTGTGGGTCGAGCTCGCGCACCTGGCGTTTGGGCTCGCGAACGAAGGCGAGCAGCAGGACCGCAAGACTGAGCAGCCAGCCCCAGCTCCCGAGGGCCGAGTAGTAATTGGCGCGGAGCAACTGGGCACTGTAGATGTTGATGAGGAGAGCGGAAAAGGCGACGGAATAGCGCCACCAGCCGTCCATTGACGTGGGTAGGAGGCGGTTTATGAGCAGGAAAACGGGGACAAGTCGTTTGCGCGTGAGCGGTCGGGGCGAAGACTCCGGTAGCGGAGGGGGTATTTGCTCTTCGGTGGCAGCCAGTGGCTGATCTTGTGGGAGAGGATCAGCAGAGGGGGACTTTACAACCTCTGCGGTGACGAGGTCGGTGGTAGCTGCCGGGGCGGGATCGCTGCTCCTGTGCGGATGGACGACGCGCTTGATGCGTTCTATAGGTTGGACCAGGAAAGAGCGATCGACGTAGGTGTTGAGCCAACCTAGCAGAAGCACGAAGATGGCGAAGACATACCAGTGGATCGAGCTCAAAATATCCCTGTCCACGGTTGTCAGCTTTTGCGCGTACATCGCCAGGCCGACAGCCGCCAGCCCCAGCCACAGAGCGCGTGTGCGCCAGAAAGGATTGACGTCGACGCGGTCCCAGATGGTGAGCTTTTCGGGAGGGGCTTCCTGCTCGGCAGGAGCTTCTATGGGGTCAGCGGGGAGGTTGTCGGGTTGGGACAGGACGGGCGGAAAAGTCGCCGCGAAGTAGAGGTCGTGGAAGGGGGTGTTGGGAAAGCCAAATGGAGGGACGCCGGTCGATGCGAAGGCGGGCTGCAAGCGCGCGGAGGCCAAGGGGCTCCAAAATGGAAAAGGGAATTGCGTCCGAATCGACCGCATTAGCTGGCTGAACGGAGCGAACTCCGGGCTTTCGCGCTTTCTGATGGGTAGGCCATCGCCAGTCGCGGGAAGTGGCGGAGGCGGCATGCTTCTGACCGGGCGGGTGGGAAGCTCGATATTAGTCAGAGGCATTTCAGTGTCGAATGGCTCAGGGGACGGAGGCTCAGAGGGGCTGCTTCGAGGTGAGCGCCAGGCGAGGACGAGGCAGAGGGCGACGATCACGAAGATAATCAAAGCGGACCAAAGGCTGTTGCGCCAGGCATCAGCGGCAGCCAGGTTGCCGATGGCCGTGCCCTGGTTGTAGCCAAAGTAGGGGGACACGAATGACGGGAAGAAGCCGGTGAGATCGATGGTGTTTACCCACGGCAGGTGCAGAAAGGCGCCCAACGCCTGGAAGCCATGCGCAAGTAGCTCAGATTTGCCGTTGAGATTGCCTCCAAGAATGGGCTGGTTGTACATCCACTGCGGCTGGTACAGGAAGCCGGCCATTGTCAGGAAGGAAAGGGCAAGCAGAACCCCATAAATGACGCGGTAAGTTATGCCCTTGATCCTGTCGAGCGCGACGCAGAATGGGAGCGCGAGAAGTGGGAGGATGGAGGCCATGTAGCGACCGGGAGGGCACCATTCGCCCCACCATTGCGCGTAGTTGGCGATGACAAGGAAGTAGGGCAGGGCTACCACGGCGATCCAGATGAGGTCGCTACGCCAGGCGCGGAACACGCCCATGAGGATCAAGCCTACGAGCGCCAGGATGAATATAGGCGAGGCAACGAACAAGCCCCATTGCTCGTCGAGGAACAGACCGACAGCGCCGCGAACAGTACCTGCCACGTCGCTGATCCCGGCGTGGTCGCTGCTATTGGGGAACGGGACACCATAGCGGGTGTAGAAGAAGGCCATGAGCAGGACAGCCGACACAACGACCGGCGACGCTGCGAGGGTCCAATCGCGGACCAGTTGGGCGCGCGGGGCATCGCGGTGCTTGCGGTATTGATAGATGTAGTAGATCGCCAGCCCAAGGCAGATCGGAGCAAAGCGATAGTGCAGCCAGGGCAGAAATGCGATGCAGAAGCCAATGCCGACAGACTGGAACGCGTTATTGTTCCAGGCGCGGATACGCCGGAATGCGTAGAGAGTAAGGAGGGCGGCGGGCATTTCGGTGAATATCAGGTAGGAGTAGGGCATCAGGGGGACCGTGAACGTAAAGGCCACCCAGGTAAGGATAGCGGGAGCAAGACGACGGACAGATTCCCGTGCAAAGAGATAAACAGTGGCGGCCAGCAGGGCACCAACGAGATTGAGGAAGAAGACCACGAGGAGGCGCCCGCCCAGCGCGTATGCGGGCAAGACCATCAGGCTGAGGCCGAGGCCGTGCTTGGAATAAAGCTCGCCGGTGGGGTTGGTGAAGGGACGAGCGCCGTAGTTGCTGGAACACTGCCTGCTGGCAGGCGAAATGATGGCGGGGTGGGGAGGCAGGGGGAGGGGGGCGCCACGCCAGCCCACCCAGTTGGGGGGAAAGTTTACGAAGCCCTGGCCATTGGAGCCGAAGCCCGCACCTGGAGGGTAGATGGCGAGCTCGTCGTGCTGGGTGTAGTTGTTGCACTCGTTGAGGTCGCCGTCCTTCAGGATGCTGATGGCGGTCATCAAGTAGAAGGGCTCGTCACCGGTAGTGGGGTCGAGATACGTTGTGACACGCGGAGTGAAGAGCGCGAGCACAAGAAACGATACGAGGAAGACTACTAAGGGCTCCCATGCGCGCACACGGAAGAGCACCCGTGGACCCAAGGTGCGGGACGGGACGGCTGCTGAAGCAGTGATTGGTGGGATCGGCTTGTAGGTGGGTTCCAGTACAGGAGTAATAGGCGATGCCACAGGGCGTTTACTCGATTGTCACTTGGCGCGTCAAATCAGCGCATTGGGTTGAGGCACGCACGACACATAGGGCATACTCACGCAAATCTTGTTCCCTGCAGAGAGAAGTGTCGAGCATCATTGTATCATGCGCCAAGTAAGAGCGTCAATCGAACGGTGAGGCTGACGCAGGGCAAACGCATCCAGATTGGTTTAGGACTAAAAGTCGTTATTTTGGTCCAGAGCTAGATACAGTTGCTATGCCGTGTACGAGCCATTGGGAAGCAACGAAAACGAAAAGGAGGCCCGATGGCCTCCTTATTGTAACGAGTCACTTCTCCCATGCTTTTCGATCACGGTGCCTGCGGTACGTTCTTTGGTATGATAGTACCCACCGGCGGTGGGATGGCTGTGGGAAGCGCCAGGTCCGTGAAGTTTTGAAGGCCCATTCGTTCCATGTAGCCGTATGGGAAATCCATCATAGGCGTTTGCTGTATGGCTACTCCGTTTTGCGCCAAGTCGTGAAGCGTCCAAGCAGGGGTCACGTCTACGAGAAATACTTTTGGTTCCGAAGCAAGCTTTGTCAGGTGAGCACTATCCACTTTGCCGTGTACACCAAACACGCCGATCACATTGTTGGTAAAAATCCCGCCGAGCATATTATCTACACTCTCTTGAGGTATTGGATCGCCTGGTTTTCCACTAATCGACATTGTGGCACCGTTAGGGCCGGGTGCCAGTACCCGCATTTGGGAATCATGCGCCTCCAATGCGTTGTCTTTGGCCCACGACCGGAACCAATCGACTGTAACCGGATATACGAATGTTATGGCAACATCGACCTGGCCCCCGAAGTTCGCGACTTGAGGTAGCAATGCCTTATTTGCTGCCGTATAAGCTTTGAGGTCAGCTATCGTGTCGTGCCTGTAGTTGATAACAGCGTGGCGGTCACCAGTGCCGTTGTCATCAACTGTATAGCTCCAAGTTGCGAAGCTTTGCGCTCGCACAGTTGTATAAACGTCTGATTGGCTCACTCCTGACTTCGGATCCTGTCCTACAGGAACCGAAGCGGCACCAAGAATTCGTTCGGGCGCTGCACTGGACTGGCCACGCCCGCCCATGAACACTAGCGCACCAACAGATGCTACGGCGATCAGTGTCCCTAATGCGCTAATGCTAAGAACCGTTAAGCGGCGCATACGCATAACAAAGCGTTCGTGGTTGCCTTCTCTTAAATGTGACACTCGCTATCTCCTCTGATAGGTGTGCGCTGAAGAAAATACGGAAATCGGCTTCATAATAAACCTCTGTGGGCAGACGAAGACCCCATATGGTCTCTGGACCTTGGATACGATGCCAAGTACAGGACATTCCAGTGTGACCACTCAAGTTCAGTAATATAATATTGAACTCATGGTACCACTGAAGTGTATGGCCGTCAAGACGTGTAACAGAACAAATCGAAGCAAACGCTCTTAGCTCGGAATCAGCCGAGAGTTGCAAAATCAGCCTGCTCCTCACCTGAGTAATTGTTGAGAGTACCAGGAAAATGGCGGTGGAGGCCGACTCGATGACCGTTAGGCATCCTTGTCTTACCATTTATCGGGGTTTGTGATCACCGATTTGCCCTTCTGGGCCAAATATAAGGCCTTTCAACTTCAATCCAATTTAGATGAGTTTGCCCTGGAGGCCGACGGTGTCTGTGCGTGTTGACGCTCGTGTTGACGCGATGATATAATCTCACTTGCGGGTAGAGAGCTAAGAAGGCTCTATTTTGTTGCCTGCTATTGGCGCATATCACCCGGTTCGAACCCGCCTCGCTGCTCGATACATGTTATGACAAACCACATTGGACTAATCAGGAAGGGCCGTAAGCCGGAACTGGACAGCGAAGAGGCTGCACTCGTTTGTGAGCATCCACGAGAGAAGTTCAGGCCAACATTCGCCACGCACGACTATATCACGGGCGACCCGTTCGTGGTGGGCTACTGCAATGCCTGCAGGTTGTATGTGACGACGCCCGTGCCGCCCGAGAGAGAAGTGGGCACGTATTATCCGAAGGGGTATTACGGCAGCGGGCGCAGGTTCAACCGGATAGTGGAATGGCTGCTGGACAACCTTTATAACTACAGGGCGTCGCAGATTGAGCAGCACCAGAAGCCGGGAAAAGTGCTGGATATTGGGTGCGGGCGTGGGCTTCTGCTGCACAAGCTACGGCAGCGCGGCTGGACACCAATGGGCACGGAGCTTAGCGAGGAAGCGGCCAGCTATGCCCGCGACCGGCTTGGGCTGCCTGTAACAACGCAAATGGTGGAGGATGTAAAGTTCCCGGACGAAGAGTTTGACCTGGTGATACTGTGGCATGTGCTCGAACATGTGCAGTCGCCACGGGCGATGCTGAAGGAAGTGTCGCGCATACTGAAGCCGGGTGGGACGCTGCTGGTGGCTGTGCCGAACTTCGGGAGTGCGGAAGCGCAGTGGAGCAAAGCAGGGTGGTTCCATCTCGATGTGCCGCGCCACCTCACTCACTTTACGCGAGCGACACTGGCTCATGCCTTGAACGACGCAGGGTTGACCGTTAGCTCAACCAACTTCTTCTCTACCGAATACGATTTCTTCAGTTTCGTACAATCGGTACAGAACAAGATGGGGCTGCGCCACAATCTGCTGTACAACCTGTTGAGGACCCGTTCTGCCAAAGTGGTGGACGCGGAGGGCAAGACGATAGGCACGGCACGATTGCAGAGCCTGGTGGCGCTGGTAACGGCGGTGCCGCTCACGTTGATCAGTCTGGTGTATGCGCCCGTGGCTGCCGCGCTGGGCAAGGGGGCCACGCTGGCGGTTTATGCCAAGAAGCGGTAGGCTATGGGCATTTTAACGAAAGAGGACCGCCGACTTACTTCTGTCGGCGGTCCTCTTTTATCTCGTCTATTGCGGAAACCTACGGTATTGTACCCATATTCACGACGCCCTGCAGGCCGGTGTCGGACACGTAGACGTTGCCGTCCGAGCCGATAGTGATGCCTGTGGGTGTCTTGAGGATGATGTTCTTGGGACTGGTGCCCTTCTGGCCAAGCAACTTGCCGGTGGGGTCGAACTTGTAGACTTGCGCGTTGGTGGGGGCGGTGGCGTACACGTTGCCCTGGGCGTCGAGAGCCAGGAACGGCTCAAGGTATGAGCCGGGGTCCCAGCCGCCTGAGGGGATCGGCCACTGGGCGGCATACGCACCGGCTGCGTCGAACTTCTGGATGCGATGGTTCACGGAGTCGGCCACGAATACGTTGCCCTGGGCATCAACCGCTACACCAATCGGCTCGTTCATTTCGCCGTTCTGGTTGAAGGCATAGCCCTGTTTGATCTTGTCGGCTGACTTGCCACTGCTGATTTCGCGCACGTAGGTGCCGTCGGACTTGAAGATCGATATGCGCTTGTTGCCAGTGTCTGCTACGTAGACATTACCGTCAGGGCCGATTGCTACCCCACGAGGGCCGTAGAACTTGGTGCCCTTGCTGCTGTCGTTGGCTGAGTCGGCGTTGCCGAGGTCGATAAAGCCTCCCCACTGGGTGAGGAAGGTGCCGTCACCCGTGAACTTCTGGATACGGTGGTTCCATGTATCGGCCACGTAGATGTTACCCTGCTTGTCAACCGCGATGCCGCCAGGGCCGGTGCCGACCGACTGGTCGTTGAGGGGGGCAAACTGGCCGTCGCCATTGCCCTTGCCCGCGCCGATAAGGGCGACGAACTTGCCTGTTGAGTCGAACTTCTGAATACGCATATTGCCCGTATCTACCACGTAGAAGCTGCCGTCGGGGCCGGTTGCTATGCCACGAGGCAAGTTGAAGGCACCTCGCTCTGCACTTGCCGGCGCCAGGTCAGTCATGGCATGAACAGGCGAGTTGGGTGGCGGGGTGGTGGTATCGGGGGTAGTTGTAATGACGCCGGCGCTACCGAGGCCCACCTTCACCGCGAGATCGTTGCGGATGTGCAGGTAGAACGAGCGCGAGCCCAGGGGCTTGCCGGGATCTCTGTAGAGCATGTACTTCATGCTGTTACCGAACATGAGGCTGAGCGCCTTCCCAAAGTTGCCGGGGGCTTTGGGGTCGGTGGTGGTAGCGTCGCGGTAGGTTTCTTCGGGGAACCACCAGTTCAGTGTGTACTTGTTGGTACTGTACTTATCGCCGAGGAAAGTCTTGAAGTTAGCTTCTTTCTCGGTGGCCTCGCTGGCGATAATGACAGCCTGGTTGGGAGCCACGGCAGCATTGTTGTCCTGCCACTGCTTTAGGTTGAAGTAGGTCAGCTTCTTCATGTCACGCAGGTACCACTCGAAGGGCCAATCGGTCGCATCATTCTGATCAAGGGCGATGGGGAGGCCATGACCGCCGGTTACATCGAGGGCGCTGCGATCAGAGTCGAAGGAGGTTTCATCTCGTGAGAGCCTGTGCAGTAAGTCGGACACGATAGTAGTGTCGGGGGCTGACTGGGTATATACCATCATCTCGTTGGGCACGTCGCCGTGGTTGTAGTTCAGCTCTACCATGGAGCGAATGCCGTACAGGGTGAGGAAGATGGCTATCGTAAAGCCGATAACCTTGGCGGCGCGGCCCGGCAGCAACTTGTAGGAGAGCCAACCGCCCAGAGCGAGCAGACCAACGGTAAAGACGAAGAGGAGAATACCGCGCAGTACGTTCTGGAAGTCGGAACCGGCGCCTGTGGGCTTGGGCATCGCGCCGGTGAGGAAGGAGGCGAACGAGTAGGCCGCGAAGATGAAGAGAACGAGGGCGACACCAAGGAAGAGGCCGCCACCCTTGCGCACTTCTTTCCACTCCATGCCTGAGAGCAACTTGCCGATGCCGGCAGCGGCCAGGAGGGTGAAGGGGAGGGCTATTTGCATGTTGAGCCAGGGCATCTTCTCGCCCGCGACGGAGAACGCCAGGAAAGCGCCGAAAGCCCAGAAGGCGAGGAAGGACCATGCGAAGCCGCGAACCGCGCCAATCACGGGCAGGGGATGGCCGTATTCGTCGTCGAGAGGGACGTCGGCGTTCGCAGGGAAGGAATCAGCGCCATCGTCGGCGGTGACTGTATCGCCATCGCCCCGGATCCACTTGACGAGCATATAGACGACTGTGCCAATACCCGCCAGCAGGGCAAGCGGCTCGTAGATCGGCATCAGCATCACATAGTAGAAGATGGGCTGGTTACCCCTGGCTTCTTTCTGCTGGAGGAACCAGTACTGGAAGCCTTCAACGATGCCTGACAAGATGAGGTCGGGACGGGTGAGGAAATTGGTGTACATCACCACGTAGACGCCCAGGATTATGAGGGCCGCTCCGATCAGGGTCCAGCGCTGGGTGCGGAGGGCAGAGAGGGCGCTCCGCACGGGATTGACGTCATCACGCGCGCCGCCGGAGCCGGAGAAGGTATTGTAGGCGAAGGCGGCAATCAGCAGGAACAGGGCGAAGATGAATGCCACTATGAACGTTAGCTCATGGCTTGCGTAGGCGACGATAAAGCCCAGCGCGCCGAGATAGACCCACTTCGCCTGGTGAGTTCTGATGAACCACAGGACAGCGACGAAGAGGAGCAGCAGGCCGGTCAGGGCGAAGATATCGTGGCGCAAGGAGCGCGAGTAGTAGGTGATGCTGGGGGAGATGAGCACCAGCAACGCGCCGACCAGAGCGCCTGTGCGGCCAATGAAGGGGCGCAACAGCCAGATAAGGCCGATGAGCAATACGCCGAAGAGCGCAGGCATGAGCCGGGCTATGGCGTCGTTAGTCCCAAACAGGAAGAAGCCGAAGGCCACGATGCTGTAGAGGAAGGGGCCGTGGTAGGTCGGGTCGTAGCCGCCACGAAAGGGCGACGGCGCAGTGATCGTACCCGGGTTGGTGAAGTTGCCCGTCTGCAGGTAATAGTTGGAGAAGTAGGCGTGGATGCTTTCGTCGTGGTGGAAGGCGCGGTCGCCCAGGTCTATGATGCGGGTGAGAAAGGCGGCGACGATGATCCCAACAAAGAGGATCACCTCCCAGTTCAGACGGGTAAGCTCGAAAGCGCGATCCAGGGCGGAGGTGACTGTAACACCCCCACCGTCCCTGCGTCCGGCTCCGATCCCTGTGGTTCGAGATGCACCCGTCTCCGCGCGGGCGCTCATTCTGCGGTTGTCCATAGGCTCCTTTTTTGTGGGTTTTACTCTGCGTGAAACGCGAAATGTGATTGCTGGATTGGGTTGGTGGTTATGCTAATAGCTGCCATCGGTTGGCGGCGGCAGGTTGACTATGCCGGTAGGCGGCTCATCGGTGCTCTGTGGGGGTTGGTACTGGATGTAGTGGTAAAGTTGCACGATGTCCTTCCGAACGAAAACGATCATATCGGTCGAGCCCAGCGGCAGGGGAGTCTGGCGGAACATAAGGTAGTTCCACAGGGTCGCTTCCATCTGCGGGTTGGTGAACGTTTGGGCCGTCGTGTTAAGCATGGCGCCAAGTTGCTCGGGGATAGGTGAAGCAGAGGTCGAACCTTTGATGAGTTGCTGCTTGTACCAATCTTCGGGGAACCACCAGCGCATGGCGTATCGCTGGCCCACGTAATCGTTACGCAGAGCCTTATACAACGCCAGATCGGTGGGGTTGGTGTTGGGATCCTTTATCTTGCTGTCAAGAACGGACGGGTTCCACAGGCCGTAGTCTTCCAGAATGATGGGTACATCGGGGCCAACAGGCGGATTGTTTGTGGCGACGAACTGCTTGTTCTTGAAGTCGCGCAGATACCACTCGAAGGGCCACGAAGCGTTGCTGTCGTAGACCACCTTAAGGTTGGTACCGCCTGTAACTAGCTCGGAAAAGTCGTTGATCTCTTTGACGGTTCGTGTCGTATCAGGCGAGGTCTGAACGTAAACGGCCAGCTCTGTGGGCACATCGGGGTGTTGGTAAACGAGGTTGGTGGCCGAGCGGAACTCGTAGAGGAAGAAGATCGAGAAGATGCCAACGCCCAGGTAGCGGAAGACACGTCCGGGACCAAGCCACACGGAGTAAGCCACAAGTATGACCACCATCAGAATCAAGTAGATCCACGAGGAACCCCAGCCATCGTACTTGCTGGTGGTAACGCCCGCAGTCGTCAGGGAGTTGAGCTTGAGGCCCCAGGCCATGGCCAGCAGTGCAAACAGGGTCATGAAGGAGAGCAGGGGGAACATAGACCTGGGCCTGTTCCAGGCAACCCAGGGAGGCTCCTGCTCTGCAAGCACGGGCTGTGTGGCACGCAGGGCGGGACCGCCGGTGCGAGCTCTGGCGCTGGCAGGTGCTCTGCCGCCGGCGGCAACCAGTCGTTCGGGTAGAGGCGCGACTGAAGTGGCGGGTGCGGCGTATTCGGTTTCCAATGCAAGGCGTTCTTGCCTGCGTCTGATAATAGAAGCCAGGAGCGCGCCGAGGAAGAGCGATGCAAGGAGGATAAGGGGACGGGTAAGGTGCATCATCAGCCAGGGCATCTTCTCACCCGCCCAGCTATAGATGAAGAATGCACCGGCCACCCACCATATCAGGAACAGGGGCAGAAGCACGCTGAACCTGGCGAAGGGCACGGGCCTGTCGGTGTTGAAGAGGCCCAGTTTGGCAGGGGGATCGGCGCTGTAGAGCCGGTCCTCACGCTTGCGAAGCCAGCCGCGTATACCCTTTACGCCGAAGAAGGTGGTAGCGGCGATGCTGAAGAACACAGCGATGGGCTGGTACAGGGGGATGATGAGGAAATAGTAGTACCACGGTTGGCCACCACGCGCTACGCCCTGCTGGGCCATCCAGTAGCCGAGAGAGGCGAAGAGGCCGGAAGCGATACCGCGAGGCACATCAGTAAAGAAGACCGTGTAGAGAACTACGAAGATAGTGGTCGCGATCAGCGCGCCGATGACCAGGACCGAGGGGCGCGAGAAGAGCGAGCCGATCAGGTATGGCAAGGAGCCGGGCTCGTAGTGAGCGAGGAGAGTGCCAGGCCTGGGATCAAGCCGCCTGGGGTCGTAGACGGGGGAGGCCGCGTCGTCCGCTTCCAAGGCGTAAGCAGGGACGGGACCGTTGGCTTCGGGGACGGATACAGCAGGTTCGACGTCGTGCCCATTGGGTGAGGCGGCGACGGTTTCTGTTGCGACTAGATCAGCCGGGGCTAAACGAGAGCGACGGCGAGGCAAACTGCCCTGCGGCACAGAGAGCGATGTGGCGGGGCGGGTGGGGCGAAACGAACGGCCTGGTATGGCGCCGCGAGCGGGCAGAGCTCCGGATGCGCGGTCGAAATTGGCCTCATGCAATTTACCGCCGCGAGTGATCAGGTAACCCAGGCCGGCACCTATGACAAGCGCCGCCGCCATAGCTACAAGTTCGAGTATGAGGTTGATCGGGGTATCGGTGACAATGAAGCCCGCCAGCAGGCGAATGGCCGCAAGCACACCGGCCCACACAGCGATGACGCGGAAAACGGTGTCCCTCTTGACGCTCAGCAGGCCTACGATAAGGCCCACAAAGACCAACGTGATCAGCACCGCACCCTGTACGAGAGGGTGGTTGAGCAGGTTGGAGGCGAAGGTCATTATCGTGGTGTAGTCGGGATTCTGGGCGGGGATGCTCGGCAGTGCAGAGATAGTGTGATTTTTCATCCCGCTATTGACAAAGAGGAGCAAGCCGCCCAATGTAACCCCGTAAGCAGCGAGGGCTCCCATTATAGCGTAACCTGCCTGTACGGCGAAGAGGATCGCGAAGAGCGAACCCACTACAGCCACACTCAGGTACGCGGTCTCCTTGATGGTGAACATGAGGGAGAGACCGGCGCAGAAGATAAAGAAATCAACGGGGCGCCGGGTGGAGATGAAGCGCCACAGGCCGACGATCATGATCATTTCCATTGCGGAGAAGATCGAGTCTTCGCGAGCCATTCTGCTGAAGTAGAGTACGCCGGGAGAGATGAGCAGCAGGAACGACGCGATGAGGGCGGGCCAGCGTCCCATTTGCTTGCGCAGGAAGAAGGGGGACATGACAACCCACACGCCGCAGAAAGCCGATGCGAAGCGGGTGGTGGTGTCGGAGGTGCCGAACAACCAGAACATGAAGGCGATCAGGTTGAACTGTTCCGGCCCGTGCATCATGGGGTCGTGCGTGTAGCCGTTGCCGATGTAGAGGTTGCGCGAATAGACGGAGTGAAGGCTCTCATCGTGGTGTATGCCACGGTTGCCGATATCCCAGAAGCGGGTGAAGAAGGCCAGCGCAAAGATCGTAAAGTAGATCAGGGTTTCGTAGGTGACAATTAGCCGGAAGACGCGGGCCCCCAGGGTTTCGGGCGAAATATAGGCAGGCGCAGAGGCGCCGCCATCGGATGTCACAGTGGATGTCGTGGAGGTGCCGGCAGGCAATACAACCTCAGTGGAGGCGCTTGCGAACCCATTGCCGCGTTTGTTCTTGCCCTTTGACGGTGCGGGAGGTCCTTCGGGAACGTCGACGGCAGCGGCTACCTGCGAGGCATTGCCGGTGCGCGGTCTGCGCTTGGGAAGGTTGGACGCAGGAGGTCGGAAACCTGACGAGGGGGGTCGCACGCGGGCGGCAAGACCATCAACGGGGGGCTCGACCAGGTCGGACTCGTAGTCGTCGGAGGCGTCGAGAGCCTGCTCGGCGGTGGAATCTACTGAAGTGTCGTCAAGAGCGTCGACGTCTTCAAAATCGTCATAATCGTCGTGGGAAGGTGATGGAAGAGAACCACCGCTGTCACTACGGCGTCGAGTCTTCATAAAACTCCTTGGTAAATGCGAGAAGAAAAGCCGGTTAAGCGCGGTGCGCAAGAGCATAGGCGCACAGGCAACCCAGCGCTAGGGCGCCACTGATACATAAAAAGATTGTACTACAATCATAGTACGTCCGCAAGCGCGGCAAGATTACAGACGTTACATTTTGATTAACGTTGGGGGAGGGTCATCCGATTTTTGTGTCTCTAGCTGAGGCAAGGGGCGCCTTGCAATCCCTGCTTCTCTTCCAGTGGGGAGGCGGGGGAAGAACCACCCCCGGCCCCTCTCGTATGCGGGAGGGGAGAAAAGGAGCAGTATGGGAAGTTGGGGGACACCCCCAAGCCCCCGGCAGGGGAGGACCCCTGCACCTCCTTGTAGGTTGGGCGGAATGGGAAGGCGGCGACACCCCAGACCGGTAAGGGACCGCGCCACACACCCCACTCAATTAGTGGGAAGGTAAGTGGGCAGGGGACACCCCTGGAACTCCGGCAGGGGACTGCGCCCCCTGCACCTCCCGGGTAGTGGGGAGGAAGGGGAAGTGGTGAGGAGTCGAAGACTCCTGCATCCCTCTGTTAGTGAGGAGGCTCTAGCTGGAATGTGGCTTTGACTACGCAGTGGTCGCTGTGCTGGGGCGTGCAGTCTGTTGTGATGGTAAGCGGGGTCAGCGCGGGACTTGCCATGAGATAATCGATGCGCAGGACGCCGATGGGCTGGTTCATGATGAACTGGGGACGCCAGGTTGCACCGAAACCGACGCCTATCGACTTGAAGGTGTCGGTGAGGCCACGCGAGAATGTGCTGTACATGGGCTCACGCTCGTTCAGGTTGAGGTCGCCGGCCAGCACGAAGGGCTCGCCCCGGTCGAGCAAGGGCTGGAGGTAGTCGTCGCGTATCGCGGTAAGCTGGCGGTCGCGCAAGGTGGGGTCAAAGCAAACGGGCAGCGGGCAGTCGCCGCCGGAGTAATAGGGCGAGATGGGGTGGGCATCGATGACGGTTACCGCATTACCGCCACCCAGATCGACGCGGGCCCACAGCAGGCGCGGTATGTCCCACAGGTCGCGGTGGCCGTCGAAAACGCCGCTGTCGAGGATGGGGTACTTGCTCACGAGGGCCATGCCGGGAGGTGAGCCATCTACGTGCATCAGCCTGTAGGGATACAACTGTGTAAGGGAGCCGGCACTGGTGTCAAGCCAGAGCCAGTCGGCCTCTTGAAGCACAACCACGTCAGCGGGGTTGGCAAGCAGAGCATCGTCGATTGCTGTTGCACTTCGGTTGCCTGAGAAAACGTTCCAGGTGAGGACGGTCAGTTTGGGATCAGCAGGGTTGGCGACGGGAGAGGCAGCAGACAGAGTGGGTAGATAGCGCAGGCAGAACATGCACAGGCACAGCAAAAGCGCAACACGCAGGGCCGCCATGCCGGCAGACCCGCGCCGGAGTGCGAACGGAAGCAGCAGGAGCAAGGGCAAGTAAAGATGGGGCGCGAACAGCCGAGCAACGGCCAGCAAGCCTGTTCGTGGTTGGAACAGAAGGGAAATACAGCCCAACAACAACACCAGCACCGGGTACACCAGGAGCAGGAACGCAGCGAGGCCTGGCAGGATGCAGCGTCCAAGCCGGACATTAGCGCTTATGGGCCTGTCATATGGCAGAGAAACTCGCATGAGTGCCCTATGATAACACACGCCAGAAGGATGGGGAAAACGTGGCTTGACCACCCACCGGGAGATTGTTACAATATAGACAATGTTGTATGTGACAACATGCAGTCACCAGCAAGTTGCCCTTTAGAACGATCCCATTCCCAGCAAAGATAAACATGGCTGCTACCGGCACCAAACCCACAGCTAACCCAAAGGCCACCCTGCAAGGCGAGCAGAAAGCACGCTATGTGCAGGGAATGTTCTCGCGCATCGCACGTAGGTATGATCTCATGAACGTGCTCATGAGCTTTGGGCAGGACGAAGCCTGGCGTAGATTCGCCGTTAACAGGGCACGCCCAAAGAGAGGCGGGCTGGCGCTTGATGTGGCCACGGGCACGGGCAAGATCGCCCAGACGATAGCACTGCGCGGGGCCAATGCAGTCGGCATGGACTTTTGCCCGCCCATGATGGTGCAGGGACGAAATGAAGGGGTGGGCGCGGGAGAACCCGTGTTCTTCGCGGGCGGGGACGCCCTCAGCCTTCCCTTCGCGGATAACACGTTCGACTGCGTGACCACGGGGTTTGCCATGAGGAACGTCACCGACATAGAAGGTGCGTTTCGCGAAATGGTGCGCGTGGTCAAGCCCGGCAGAAGAATCGTATGCCTGGAGGTGGGCAAGCCACGTTGGGCGATAACCCGCCTGTTCCACCAGGTTTACACTCGCGGAGTAATGCCTTTGATGGGCAAGTTGATTGTGGGCGACGGCGACGCCTACTCTTATCTCCCCAACTCGATGGGCAAGTTCCCACCACCCGAACAGCTGGCACGCATGATGATTAGAGCAGGCGTGCGCAACGTGCAGTGGAAGCAGTTGACCTTTGGCGCAGTCGCGATACACTGGGGAGAGAAATAGCGGGTCGCCTAGTTTTGCGAGCCGCCCAGGTAACAAAGGTGCAAGATTATGGAGAGACGCATAACAGACAGCCTGGTGGATGATTTCGGCTCCGGTGGAGCAACCAGCACGGCACCGGCAGGCAGGCGCAGCGACATAACCCAGAACGATATACCTGATATTGTGATACGACGTCTGCCCCTTTATGCGCGCAGCCTGAGCTATCTTTACGGGGAAGGTATTGAAACGGTGTCGTCGAGCGACCTGGGATTGAGGCTGGGAGTGAGCGCGGCACAGATCAGGCGCGACCTATCTTATTTCGGCGAGTTCGGCAAGCAGGGCAAGGGATACAACGTGGCCTATCTGCTGGCCGAAATCAACAGCATCCTGCAACTGGACCGCGAGTGGCCGATGGCGCTGGTGGGACTGGGGCACCTGGGCCGAGCGCTTTTGCATTATGAAGGACTGGCCGAGCAGGGTTTTCGCATTCAGGCTTTGTTCGACCACAACCCCTCGAAAGTCGGGCAGGTGATCGACGAGATGGAAGTCTATTCAATGCACGATTTGCCCGAGGTGCTGAGCAAGGCCGGAATTAAGATAGCGATCATGGCTGTGCCCGCAACCGGGGCGCAAGCGGCTGCCGATGCGCTCGTATCGGGCGGGATAGAGGCCATACTCAATTATGCCCCGATAATTGTGCAGGTGCCGGCCAACGTCAGGATCAGGCATATTGACCCCATAGTGGCCCTGCAGACTATGACCTACTACGTGCACGACGAACGGCAAGAGGAGGGCAAGAGCGCAGGGCGCAATGGCGCAAGTGCCTCCAGGCAGGAGCGATCGCGGTCAGGGAAGCTGGACTAGGAGCGTCCGCGCTTTAATGTTCCTCTGAAAGGTCGGGCGCCAGCCCGTAGGCTTCCCTGGCCTCGGCGACCACGAAGAGGGAGCCTGTTGCCAGCACGATGGGGTCGGTCTCGCTGGAGCGGGCGAGAAGTCGTGCCGCGGTGGCGGCCCTGGTTAGAGCCGAGCGCACATCTTCGCGTAGCTCAACGGTAAACCCGGTAGCAACTGCCTGCTGGGCAATCGCAGTGGGATCGGCGGAGCGCGGGTGGTTGGAGCTTGTCACTATGAGCCGCTCCACTGAAGGGCCTGAATAGCCGTCGGTCCAACCGCGAAGCTCAGCCAGGATGCCGGGGATGTCTTTGTCGCGGGAAGTGCCCAGCACTACTATTACTGGACGCTTGGGGAATATATCGGCCACAGCCTGCCCGAGCTTTCCTATCGACTCGACGTTGTGGGCGCCATCAGCCACGACCACGGGATCGCGGTTGATTACCTCCAACCTCCCCGGCCAGGACACATTTTCCAGTCCCTCCAGGAAAGCCTCACGGCTCAGACGAACGCCCACTTCCTGCAATACACGTAGCGCACCTATCGCTACAGCCGCGTTGATCTGCTGATGATTGCCCAATAGAGGGAGCTTGACGCGCAATTTTGCGGCGAGAATGCCCTGGGCATTGTCGAAACCGATCGTGAAAGCTTGATATACAGGAATGCCTTCATCGTCTGATACGACCTCCGGGAGGTGGCCCGTGCCCACGTAGATTTCGCGCCCTATAACCACTAATTGCGCGTGCATGTCGTCAGCAACTTGCGCGAGCACGTTGGCCGCTTCGTCCTCCTGCGGGGCACTTACTACCCAGCCCTTCAGTTTGATGATTCCGGCCTTCTCGCGGGCGATCTTGGCGAGGGTGTCGCCCAGCACCTGCATATGGTCCAGGCTTATGGAGGTGATAACCGAGACCAGGGGTGTGACGACGTTTACCGCATCGAGCCTGCCGCCCAGTCCAACCTCCAGCACGCCATACTCGATATCCAGCTTTTGGAAGTAGAGAAAGGCCAGAGCGGTGGTCAGCTCATACGTAGTCGGCACCAGGGAGGGGTCGCCAAGGGTCTGTATTCGCTCGACTACGCCCTGCAGCCGCGACGTGAGGGCGGCCATCTCGCCGGGCGGGATCATCAGGCCGTTGATGCGAATGCGCTCACGGAAAGAGTGTAGATGCGGAGAAGTATAGAGTCCTGTTCGGTAGCCCGCGGTGCGCAAGACGGACTCAATCATTGCTGCTACGGAGCCTTTGCCCTTAGTGCCCGCTACAACGATGCTCTTGAAGCTGTTTTGCGGCCTCCCAAGCAGGCGCAGGAGCAAGCGGACGCGCTCCAACCCATCGGCGCTCAGGTCGGCATTATAGCCAGGCACCTGCTCGTAGTTGGTGAAGCTGTTGATATAGTCATATGCCTCTTGGTACAACATAGCGTTTCCTCCCGGCATCGTACAGAGTATCAGGTGAT
Organism: Chloroflexia bacterium; assembly: GCA_038203825.1. Taxonomy (GTDB): domain Bacteria; phylum Chloroflexota; class Chloroflexia; order QHBQ01; family JADMIH01; genus JADMIH01. Next base: position 20,916 of record JBBRDO010000032.1, read on the forward strand.
CGCGTGTTTGTCAATTATGAATAAACAAAAAGAAGAGATCGCAGTGCAATCTCTTCCTGATCAGAGGCCAACGCTATTTATCGCTGCCGGGTACGCAGAAGGTTGACGCCGCCCCAGCACGCGCCGACGCCCATAATAAGGAAGAGCCCCGCCCCGAGCCAGCTTGTAAAGTCACTGTCGTTCTGCAGTGGCAATAGGCTCAAGTAAGCGAACCAGAAATAGAAGATCCCCAGCACCAACAGGAAGCCACCGAAAAGAAGTTTCAACGAGATCACACTACCCTTCTGCATGGGATATAGCCACCGAACGGTATTATAGCAAATCAGTTGAGGGCCTGCCACGCCGTGCGTAGGGAGATGAGGTGCAAAGCAAGCGCAGGCGAAACGCGACGCGCCACGCGCTCCAATCGCCGCCAACGAAGGGGGCCGAGCACCTGGAGCACTCTGTGAAGGGCGGTGTCGCCGGCGAAGTAGGCGATGTCGCCTGCCCAGGCTATAAGACCTCGGACGCCCAGCACATGGGCTGTGAACGGGACCACGCCGGGATGGAGCCGCGCGGTGGTCAGCATGATCCGCATGTATTCGCCGAAAGTATAGCGATCCTGCAGGAAGCGCGTGGTTGTATCGGGGCCGATTTCATCCAGGGCGCCGGCAAAGATATTCATCAGGCGGTTAACCGAGAACGCGTCGCCAAGCTGCGGCTGCATGAAGCGGCTGAAGACCCAGGCCACGCGGAGATTGGCCTGGTGTGGCGAGATCGTGAGCAGGTGCTTTTCGTCGAGGAGGTCGTGATTCAGGGCGTAGTTCAGGAGGTGCGAGACGCGCCCTATGTGGCGTACAAAAGAGCCGAAGCCACAGAAGGTGAGAGGGGACTGCCCGGCGGCAGAGTCGCCGAGGCAGATGAGGCCGCCCGCGGCTGTGCGCCCGGTGCGGCCATGCCGGGCGGGGATGTAGCCAAAGACGGGCTTCAGGTGACGCACGCCCGGTTGAAGTGGACGGTAAGTGGGCAGGAGAGTGAAATACTGCTCGAATAGAGCAAGCAGGCTCTGCTTCTGCGCCTGTTTGATGCCTGTGCGGTCGTAATAAAAGAGGTAGACGGTGGTCTCGCCTGCGCGGCCCGGAAAGCCCTCCCAGATCAACTGGCGCTCGTCCTGCATGGAGGCTACGCTCACGAGAACATCGCCCGCCTCCTTGTCCCCTTCCAGTCCTTCGAGGATCGTGCCCGCGGTGGGACAGACCCCGTCAAATGGCAGGCCGTCGTTGAGACCCATGGCGATGGGCGACACCGAGCCCATTGTGTCGATCACAAGACGAGCGGCATAGGTCGTGGTGCCACCGTGGCCGTCGAGCTCGATAACGGACCGGACGCCCTTGTGGGAGGAAGGAGTAGAGCGGGACAAATGCAGCTTCTTGAAGGAGTGACCTTCAAGGATGGTGCCACCTGCTTGCAGGAAACGCTCGCGGGCGAGATCGAGAACCGACTGCGCATCGAGAGCGACGTCGAGGACGCCGTTTGTTGTGAGAGGGCAATAGGGCACGCCTGTGCCTTCAGCGTGGAAGGCTATCAGGCCGCGCTTGTAGCGAGTGGCTATTGTGGAGGCGAGATCGTCGTTGGTGAAGATCCCCCAGCGTTGAAGGGAAGATAGCTCACGCTCGGAGATATTCCACTCGCGGTGGGCGGCCCCGACGCGGTCGCGGTCGAAAAGCATGACGCGCAAACCGCGTTTCGCCAGAGCTACTCCTGCTATCAGGCCCAGGCTGCCGCCCGCGATTATAACATCAAAGCTGTTGTCGGGCGAGTATGGAGGAAGAGAAGCAGGAGTGGCGACGTAGGCGAACGGCTCCGGACGCTCGGCCCCGCTATTGAGGGCGATCCACTTCTTTTCCAGAGCGGTAACGGCCCGAAGGGCGCGGTCGCCGCCGGGCATGGCGCTAAAGGCCTCAACTGTTTTTGGGTACCGAAGAGCCAGGACGGCCAGATCAACCTGGTCTGATGGTAGGCTCGCAATTGTAGAAGACACGAGTGCCGCGCTAGATCTCGTAGCGAGTGGGTTGCTTCAGGCTGAGGCGGGCGCGCATGGCGGACGAAGCAGGCAAGAGCAAGAGACCCGCGCCTAGGCCACCGAGAAAGCCGACTAGCATCATGAACAGGCGAGGACTGGACCATGTGCCGGTGTCCCAGAGGGCGGTGTCAAGAGCCCAGGGTACGAAGGCCACCAACATGACGGCCAGCCGGGTGGTTAGCGAAGCCGACGCCCAGCGCGACCAGAGGGAGGAAAGGCCGAGGCGGGAGAAGATGCCCATGCCCTCGCCGGCGCGACCGTAGAGCAGGCGTACCGCCCAAAGGCCGAATACTGAAGACCAGCACGACGCGCAGACCGATAGAGGGTTGCCCAGTAGATCGAAATGCTCGCTTAGCTTGGGGCAGACGACCGCACCCAGCAGGTAAATGCCGTCGGCGAAAGGCTTGAGGACGGCCCAACCTGTCCACGCAAATAAGGGGGCAGTGAGGGGGCCAACCAGAAGCAGCCAGAGCCAGGTGTCTTGCAGCCAGGGTCGGGGCGGGCGTACTGTTACGTCCGCTGAGGAGGCACTGTCGCGCAGGCGCGGGTTTGATAGGGTTGTGGCTATATTCTGCATAGTATTACTTTCGTGAGCTAGGCGCGGGTTGCGAGCGCGCTTTCAAGTATTCTATCACTTTTGTGGGCGCCTGCCTCGCGCATGCCAGTGAGGAGGGCACGGGCCGCGCGGTGGCCGCTGCGAACAGCGCCTTCCATCGAGGCCATGTAGTCTTGCCGGGTGTAGTCGCCCGCGAAGGCAAGGTTGGCGATCGGAGTGCGCTGGGTGGGGCGCAGGGCATCGCTGCCGGGGGTTTCACGGTAGATAGAGTTGGGTATCTTGACGAGGGTCTTGTGCAGTATGCCTGCACCGCGAGCGCTGGGCCACAGGTCATATAGCGCATCGAGGCACTGCTGGATGATCTCGTCATCGGTAAGGTGCCACAGCGGCCGGGCAGGAGCCACGGCCATGGAGACGACCGATCCGCCTGTGCGGTCGTAAAGGGGGCTGGTTATTGCCAGGTCGGCGAACACAGAGAAGGGCGCATCGGCTGTGAAGAAGAGGTTGTCGGTGGTCGAGACATAGCGATCGAACCAGACCTGCACGTTCATCACGGGCACAGACTTCAGCCTCCACAGGTTATCGAAGTAGGATATTTGGCGCAGGTCGTCGGGCAGCATCTGCCGGGCGCTGTGCAAGGGCGCTGCCAGCACGAAGCCGTCGGCCTCGACTACTTCGCCCGATTCGAGTCTCAGGCCGGCGATGGCGGGCTTCGGGCCGGGACCATCAAGGAGCAGATCGGACACGCGGCTGTCAGTTCGGATTTCGCCGCCGCGCTCGGTGATGTAGTCCGCAAAGTAGCTGTGCATGCGCTCGCCGGGAGGGCCATCCAGGAAGCCGACGCGGGAGGCCTCGGCCCTGCGCGAGAAGTGGTGGAAGACGGTAGTCATGGGGCGGGCCGACATTTCGTGGGCAGGCAGGAAGCCCATGGAAAGAGCGATCGGGTTCCACCACTTGGTGAGCACACCCTCAGCGATTCCGTAGCCGGTGTGCCACTGCGCGTAGGTGCGGTCATCCCAGCGCGCAACCTTGTCGAGGGGCATGAGCCAGGGGCGGACCAAGGCGCGCACGTTGGTCAGCTTTTCGCGCCAGGTCAGGAGGTCATTGGCTGTGAAGGCGACGATACCGTTGAAGGGCGCGGGCACATTGGGGAAATGAAAGCGCGAGACCTTGCCGCCGCGCTGCGCCACGTTTATTGTGTGCTCTTTCCAGTCAACGTTGGGGTAGGCACCCACTCGTTTCAGAGTGGCGAGTAGCTCGGTGTAGCAGCCGAAGAAGATGTGTAGGCCCGACTCAACCGGCCAGCCATTGGTGTCCCAGGACGAGACTTTGCCGCCCAACACGGGCCGCTTCTCAAGGAGTAAAACGCGCACTCCGCGGTCTGCCAGGTCTGCGGCTGCAGTCAGCCCGGCCAGGCCACCGCCAATTACTACAACTTTCATAACTGTGTCCTCGTGCTCCACCAGATGCCGGGGAGCGCTTTCAGTTTCTCGGAGAAGGTGAGGTGAGCACGGTGATTGAACACGTCATATTGCGCAGACGTGATCTTGTCAAGGATGCGACGGTAGAGCAGGCCCGCGGCAGCCACCGCCATACGGCTGTCCGGCGGGAGCATTGCGATGCCTGCCCAGGCTGCATTGTAGAGGGCTTGCGCACGATGAATCTCGAACTCCATAAGATCGCTGAACTGCTCGTTGCGTACGCCGGCCAGGAGCATTTCCTCGGTATAGCCGAAGCGGTCCATGTCTTCCAAAGGCAGGTATATACGGCCTGCACGGCCGTCCTCGCCCACGTCGCGGAGGATGTTGGTGAGTTGCAGGGCAACACCCAACTGGACAGCGTAGGGTACTGCGTCCATCGTTTGCGCGCCGGTAATGTACATACTCATGAGGCCGACTGTGCTGGCCACGCGGTAGCAGTAGAGCCAGAGGTCATCCCAGGTTTGGTAGCGGTTGAGGGTAAGGTCCATGCGCACGCCCGCGATCAGGTCGTCGGGGAGCTCGGTGGGGATAGAGTAGCGCAGGCGGGTATCGGCCCAGGCGGCGGCCACGGCGCTGCCGGACGATTCACCGGCGGGGACAGCCCAGGCGCGATTGAGAGCGGCCCATCTGTCGAGGGCGCGGCGTGCTTCTCGCAGGGCCTCGGCTGAGTTGTCCTCTACCTCGTCCACGAGGTCATCGGTCAGCCGGCAGAATGCGTAAAGGGCCATGATACCGTCGCGCTTGCGGGCCGGTAGGAGGCGGGCGCTGAAATAGAAGCTTTTGGAGTGGAGGCGAATGACACGCACGCACTCAGTGTAAGCCGCTTGCAGGGCGGGGTCCGGCTTCTGGGCGTCGGCTATGCAATGGGCGTGCATGCCATCATAGGCGCCGCTGCGGACCTGGGTCCGAGTGGGCGAAGCGGCGGTGATTGGAGGGGTGAGGCATTCGCGCAAGCGCTCCATTACGTCCATGCTGGAAGGAGGATTAAGGGTAAGAGGAGATTGTAACTGGCGGAGGATAGTCTGGTTCATAGTTGTGCCTGTTTGAGCAGATGCTTTGAGGTGGATGCAGCTATGCGCTGTGCGGCTTGTTTGCCGCTGAGGACAGCGCCTTCCATAGATGCCAGATAGTCCTGCTGGGTGTAGTCGCCGCACAGGAAGAAGTTGGGCAGGCCGGTGGCCTGGTCGGGGCGATAGCGATCCATACCGGGGAGTGCGCGGTAGACGGACTGAGGTATACGTACGACGGTGCTTTTGACGAGGGTTGCCTGCTTCGCCTGAGGATGGCGGGAGGTGAATTCTTCCATGACGCGGGTGATCAGTGTTGCGTCGTCAAGCTTGAACCATTCGGCTGCGGGCGCCACCACCAATTCTACCATGGAACGCCCGCCCAGTTCTTCGCGAAAGTCGGAGCAAATGGCGCCAAGCTCAGCGTAGACTGAAATGTGCGAACGGCTGGAGAAGATGAGGTTGTTTACGCCCGTCACGGGGCGGTCGAAGTAGAGTTGGACGGTCATGACGGGCACGCCGTGCAGATGACGCAAGCCGTCAAAGGGCGCCCGGGCACGAAGGGAGAGAGGGAGAGTCTTCCAAAGGTTGTGGACAGGCATGGCTGATACGTAGAGGTCGCCCTCGATCACAGAGCCGTCTTCGAGTTCAAAGCCCGTGACCACGCCGTCAGGCTCGGAGTATCGCACTGAGCGCACTTTGGAGTTGAAGCGCACATCGACGCCGCGCTTTTGGAGATATTGCAGGAGAGGACGGAACAAACGCAGTTCAGGCGGTCCCTTAAGGAAGGCCACACGCGAGCCGTCCGTTTCTTTGCCGAAATGGCTCAGGACGGTAAGCAGGAGCTTGGCGGACACAGCGCTGCTGGGGAGGAAATTGAGGGCGAGGGCCATTGTGTCGAAGAAATCGCCCAGCGAGCGCTTGCTCAGGCCGTGGCGTAGATGCCAGCGCTTCCACGTTAGCTTATCCTGCGCGTTGATGTAACGCTGGCTGCCCAGGATAGGCCAGAGGAGACCGAGGCCGGTGCGCAGCTTGTCCGGGTGGGTGAGCACGCCGCGGCTGCGAGCGATAGCGACGAGGCCGTGCAAGGGGGCAGGAAGCGTCTTCGGGAAGGCGAGCGGAGAGAGTTTGCCACCCTCGGCTGAGAAGGTGAGGGCATGGGGCATCCAGGCGAGGTTATCGTAGAGATTCGTTTCGCGCAGGAAGCCAAGCAGGTTTCGATAGGCACCGAAGAAGACGTGAAGGCCACTCTCAAGCCAGTCACCATCGGCGTCCTGCCAGGACGAGACCTTGCCCCCCGCCACGTCCCGTTTCTCCAGGACGGTTACTTTGTAGCCGAGGTCGGCAAGGTACTTGGCAGCCGACAAGCCGGCTAACCCAGCCCCAGCGATGACTACGCTTGGGCGGGCAGGAAGGGGCGAAAAGTTGGGCGCAACGATACCGATGTCAAAGGTTACTGTAGACATACTTCTATTACGTAGTATAGTCGAAATTGGATCTCGTGGGGAGAGATCCAACATGACACAACGCATCCGGGCCCCAAAGTGGATCAGGACGCGACTTGCTGAGCTATTTGCCAGGGTTCAGGGGAGCAACGTATGTAGCTTGATATGACGGCGTAATACCGCGCAACCCGTAGATGCAATTCATATGCCACTAACGCGAGATTCGGTTGAATGCGTAGTACTTTCCTCTTATTTTAGTTCGCCAGGCGCCGCTAAAGTGCACCGTTTTGTACCTATTTGACGTTAATATTATAAGGGAACAAACCGGCAAGGCCGGAGCGTGTTCTTATGGCACATTTGGTGCTTTGAGTCGCCAAGGAGTAACAAGATAACTGCTCGCATGTTGATCACGCCATGACAGCCCGGGGGCTGGTAGGACAGCAGAATGGATCGGTACAGGCTCATATGTCAATCAGGATAGCAAATCTGCTTATTTCAAGCACGGATGATATTGTCCGCGAGTGGATCGTCGATCTCCGGGCTTCGGCCAGCACGGAAATCCACAAGAGACGGCTGCTCCCTGATGTAGTGAGCAATGTTACCATCCTTATTGCCAACCTTGCGGAAGCGATAGCAGGCAATGGCACGCTCACAGGTATTACGGCAACAGGATCGCTTTCCGAGTCGCAGGCCGATGAGACCGGCACGGGCGGTATCATGCGCACACGACCGCTTGCAACGAGGCCACTCAATAGCCCATTCGTGCGCGCCGAACACGCGATGGTATCGTACGGCAGGGAACGCCACGACCAGGGCTACGATTTTCACGAGGCGCTGTTCGAATTCATCAAACTGAGGCAAGCAATCTTTCGCCAATTGTGGACACGGACGAAACCTGAAGATCGCGACGAACTGACCGCAACCCTGCCCAAAATAGTTCTGCTGTTCGACGAACTGATGATGGTCGCCATGGAGAGCTATTACAACACGGCTGTGCACGACCTGGAGAAGCGAGCGATACACGACCCTCTTACGCAGATTTTCAACAAGGAATACTTTGGTATGAGGCTCGGTGAAGAGCTGCGGCGGGCGCTGAGGTCGGGAGATCCATTGACTCTCGCAATGATCGACATGGACGAACTGAAGAAGATAAACGACACGTACGGACACAGCACAGGCGATAGGGTCATAAGAGCGGTCGCTACAGCGATCAGGGACAGTTGCAGGCGCGGAGACGTACCCTGCCGTTACGGCGGGGACGAATTTATGGTAATATTGCCGGAAACAAACAAAGCACAGGCGCGTGTTTTCGCCGAACGCGTCATACGGAACCTGCGCGGCATGACTGTAATTGCAGCCGAAGGTGGCACAAAGATTGCTAATGGAGCGGGGTTAGACTCTAGTCAAACGAAGAAACCTCTCGTTGTGCCTGTACCTACGGTGTCGGTCGGAGTTGCATCGTTCCCGGACGATGCGCGCAACCCCGAAGCGCTCGTAGCGAAGGCTGACATCGCGCTGTACAAGGCGAAGAGAGAGGGCAGAAACAGGATCGAGGCTTAGGGGGTTGCAATGGCGGCAGATAGTGCTTCCGTGAAAGGTGCTGAGGATACGGCACAGGAAACCGGGAACGGGATTCCAGTAGAGCAGGACGTAAAAATCGAGGTAAAGCCCGAGGGCCCACCGGCTATAAGAGTAGCCCTCGGAGCTGTCGCCGTGCTGGGCGTCTTGCTGTTAGCTTTCTTCATATATAAGTCGCTGAGCGTGCTTCTTTTGCTCTTTATCGCGCTGCTTTTTGCTACAGCGATTGAGCCTATTGTCCAGAAGCTTCGGAGAGGCCCATTCAGCAGAAGCACCGGCACGCTGCTAGTATATAGCGGGGTGTTCCTGATAATAGGGATAATCGGCTACATTCTGGTAACCGTCTTTGTTTCACAGCTTGGTGATTTTAGCACGGGGCTGACGAAGAGCATCGCCAGTATGCAGAGCGGTGTCAAGGATATCGACAGCCAGTTCATACGGGATCAGGCCACTATCCTGCTCAACGTGGCCAACAATTTTGTTTCGCAGATCGGAAAAGCACCGGACAACAACCAGCAAACGGCAGAAGCTGTTACGACAGCCACAGTGACGATTGTTGAGGTCTTCTTCGGTGTGATTACGGTCTTCGTAGTAGCCTTTTACTGGCTGAGCGAGCGCATCATTATTAAGCGCAGCCTGATGACATGGCTGCCTACGTCACGCGCTAACCGCGTACACAGAGTGTGGGACGACGTTGAACTGAAAGTAGGCGGGTGGGTGCGCGGGCAACTCACTCTAATGGTTATTGTGGGCGCGGTCAGCGCGGTAGGCTATTTCGTGCTGGGCATAAAGTTCTGGCCCGCGCTGGCTCTGTTCATTCTGATTGCCGAGGCTATACCTCTGGTGGGACCGTATATCGGGACGGCACCGGCTGTGCTTGTTGCGCTCACCCAGTCGGGTAACGACGGCCTGCCCGGTCTGCTCGGCATGAGTGATTTCGGCTCCACGTTGCGCGCACTGCTGGTAGTTCTGTTTGCGATCATCCTTCAAACCATTGAGGGGAACGTGCTGATACCGCGCATAATGAAGAACTCGGTTGGCGTAAGCCCACTAACTGTTATAATAAGTATATTGCTGGGCGGAACGCTGGCGGGCCTGGCGGGCGCACTGGTGGCAGTGCCCATCGCGGCAGCGATCCAGGTGATTCTGCAGGACATCAAGAATGCTCATGTACAGAGCGCGAAAGAAGCAGCAGAAGCAGAGGAAACAGCGCGGATTGTGACGACGGGCGAGAGTGTCGTGACGGTGGCTACACCCGCGGTTACCAAGACCTAGCCCTGCAGAATAGATCATAAGAGGAAAACGAATGACAACTCAGGGAGATTATGAAGCGCGTCTTAATGGAGTACGCGCTCTCATGCATACACACGGCCTCGATTTCCTGGTGGTGGGGCCGTCAGCCGACATGGTATACCTGACGGGGGCACACACGAGGCCCAGCGAGAGGCTGGCGGCCTTTATCCTGCCGCTGCTGGGCCCGGGGTACTTCGTTACGCCTGCATTTGAAGCGGCGTCGCTGCCCGCAATGCCCGAGGGCACGCAGGTGAAGACATGGGGCGAGACCGACAACCCTTCGGCGCTGGCGGCAAACATTATCGCCGACAGCCTGCACGCGGGGCCCGGGGGCTTGAACTGCACCATAGGTGTGGGCGAGAGGCTGTGGTCGGTCTTCCTTTTGCGCTTGCAGGCTGAGTTACCGCGTGCGTCGTTCACGCCTGCCACGGCAGTGCTTTCGGCGGCGCGGCAAGTTAAGACTGCGGGCGAAGTGGCCGCGATGCAGAAGGCAGGAGCGGCGTCGGATGATGCGTTCGCCGAGTTCGTGGGGAAGCAGTTCACGGGGAAGAGCGAGTTGGAATTGTCGGCGGTGTTCGCCGATTTGTTGAAGGCGCGTGGGGTACAGCTTGGTGACCCGCCCCTGGTAGCCTCAGGCCCGAATAGCGCGTCGCCGCACCATCACTCAGGCGAGCGGATCGTACAAGATGGTGATGCCATTGTGCTCGACTTCTGGGGTACGATGGATGACTACACTTTCGACTGCACACGCACGGTGTTCGTGGGTGGTGTGCCCGCGCCCGGCTCGGAAGAAGCGACGGTGTACGTGGTTGTGGCAAAAGCGCAGGAAGCGGCTGTGCACGCTGCCAGGCCGGGTATGACGTGCGAGGCGCTGGACCAGGTGGCGCGCGGGATTATTTCGGAGGCGGGCTACGGCGAGTCTTTCACACACAGGCTGGGACACGGCATCGGGCTGGACACGCACGAAGCGCCCTACATAGTGAAAGGCAACGACACCATCTTGCAGGACGGCATGAGCTTCAGCATCGAGCCCGGCATATACCTTCCCGGTAAGTTTGGCGTGCGCGTCGAGGACTGTGTGGCGCTAGTGGACGGCAAGGCGGTACGCCTGAACAACGCGGATCACGGGATTGTTAGGGTGAGGTAAGCCCTTCGGCAGCGATTCAGGAGGTACAACAGCGACTGGATTTGCGACAATCTTCGCGGCTGGCACATGGACGTTTTGGCGCCTGACTATCCTGGCGCTTGTGGTCGTCGCGTCCTTCGGCGGTTCAGGCCTGACTAGAGTTCAAGCGCAAACAGGCTCGCGAACCTTCTCTGAGACAGGCAAGACCGTGAGCGGGGATTTCCTGGGCTACTGGGACAGTTACGGTGGATTGCTCCAGTTCGGCTACCCGATATCAGACCAGATGGAAGAGCAGTCCGGTACGGATGGCAGGACCTACACTGTGCAGTACTTCGAGCGCGCTGTGTTCGAGTTTCATCCCGAAAATCAGCCTCCGTACGATGTGCTGTTGCAACTTCTGGGTACATTCCGCTATGGAGAGCTGTATCGCAATTCAGCTGGTGCGCCGAATCAGTATGCGAACAATGACGCTGGTGCCGTGACATTTCCTCAGACCGGCAAAACCCTGGGCGACAGGTTTCTTGACTATTGGACAACGCATGGTGGCCTTGCTCAATTTGGATATCCCATTTCGGATGAGTTCCTGGAGATAAGCCCAGTGGATGGCGAGAGCTATCAGGTCCAATACTTTGAGCGCGCAGAGTTTGAATATCACCCTTATAACTTGAAGCCTTATGAGGTCTTACTATCACAACTAGGTACGCTGCGCTGGCAAGATATCCATGAGGCGCAGAATCCATTGAAACCCGAGTTTCGGTCAGAGGTACCCGACGGAGAATATCTACCACTCTACCCTGGCGCTGTCATCAAGAGCATAATGGATGAGTCGGTTACTGATCGCTTGGTAAGATATGATGCACAGGTAGGCGAAAATAGAGTACGAGCCTTTTACGCGGCGATGCTACCCCGCTATGGTTGGACTTTCCTCGACAGCATTTTGCCCTATATTCAGGAGTACGAATGGACAGATCCCAAGGGACTGGCGCCCTGGCATCTCAGTTTGCACCTACTGATTTCAAAAGGCGATGCGGGAGCAGGGACATCGGAAGTACAATTCAATTATTCCCGCTATCCTGACGCCAGCAAAACACCGCTCTATCCAGATGCACAGGACATATCGGTAAATAAAGCTGGGCCTGGCGGCCTACCATTTCCAGCATCATGTTCGGATACAATAACTATCACAACGTATCGTACAGGCGCCACTCTAGCCGACGTGGATGCCTTTTACAAGACCACGCTTGTGCCTTATGGTTGGAAGCCGGTGGAGGGGGCAGGAAGCATTGACTCGGCTAAGGGATTGCGTTTTCTCTCGGACCATAATGTGAATGCTGCACGAACAAGGCAAGGGGTGGTATTTACCAGTGAGAGGTTGGATCTATCCATAAGTGCGCAGTCTGAGGTGGCAACGGCGGGGCTGACCCGCGTCACACTCAGCCTCCACACGTGTATGTATGATGAAAGCGGCGAGTGAACTGCCAGTGGTTAACTAGCAAGTGGAGTCAGATGCGCTTGCTGAAGCACTTTGTTTCAAGTAGGCAGGAGGCAATCCGATGGGTGATGCCGTTCCGTGGATCATAGTTTGTGTACTGGTGGTGGGATTGGGCGCATTGGGCTGGTTCATCAGCAGCGGGCCTAGCTGGGAAACACGGCGGAAGATGAACGAATACCGCCACAGTCCAAGCCCGCGCACCGAAGACTATCTCAGGACGTTTGTTGACAAGGGGCCGAGCGACGCACAGGGCGAGGACTGGCAGAAGCTCGAAGGGAACGACGAGACCAAAGACCGCTCATAGGAGCGCACCTGGGAGCCATCCGTAATTAGCCCATGGGAAAGTGGAAATGGGCCTGTCAGGTGTGATATTCTCGAAGCATGAGGGGCGCGGATTTTACACAGGGCGAGTTATGGGACGTTGAGCCGGGAGCGCGTGAGCGAGCGCAGCGGTGGGTGTTCCACGTGGATATGGACGCCTTCTTCGCGTCGGTCGAGCAGCACGATAACCCTGAACTCGCGGGTCTGCCTGTGATCGTGGGTAACTCTCCGTACTCGATCGACAAGCTACGAGAGATAGCGGCAGATGTGCGCAAGCTGGCACACAGGCCGGAGTTTATCAAGGGCGTGAGGGGCGTGGTCGCGTCGGCTTCTTATGAGGCGCGAGCTTTTGGCGTGCGCTCGGCCATGCCGCTGGCGAAGGCGCTGGCGCTTTGCCCCGACTCGGTCATTTTGCCGGGGCGCTTCGGCCGCTATAGAGAGGTCGCCGAGCAGTTGCGCGCTATCTGGGGCGAGTTCAGTCCGACGGTCGAGCCCGTGTCGCTCGACGAGGCTTATCTTGATATGACCGGGGCAGAACTGGCAGGCGGCCCGATCCGTGAGATCGGGGAGCGATTGAAGGCGCGCATCAAGGCTGAAACGGGCCTGACGGCGTCTGTGGGTATCGCGGTGAACAAGCAAGTGGCCAAGGTGGCGTCGGACCTGCAGAAGCCGGACGGACTGGTGCTTGTGCTGCCGGGCGAAGAGGCGGCCACTCTGGCTCCTCTGCCTGTGCGGGCTTTGCAGGGCGTCGGTAAGCGCACGGAGACGCTGCTGGAAAGCATGGGCATAAGGACGGTGGGGAGGCTGGCAAGCGCGAATCGCTCGGTGCTGGCGCTGCACCTGGGGGGCGAAAACGCGGACAGCCTGTTGCGACACGCAGTTGGGATTGACCACTCGCCCGTGGAGCCGCCGGGCGATCCAAAGTCTGTCAGCCGCGAAACCACGCTGGTTGACGACACCTGCAACGTCGCGGAACTGAAGCACATGCTGGTGGGGCTGTCGGACCATGTGGCGTGGTCGCTCAGGAACGATGGGTTGTCGGCCCGCTGCGTGTACATTAAGCTGCGCCTGCTGCCCGCGCGAAGGAATCGCGGCCAGGGAGTAGACAGCGGATTTGGCAGGCTGATCACGCGCAGGCTGACATTGCCGTTGCCCACAGATTCGTCGGCGCTGGTGTACGAGTCGGCGTGCAAGTTGCTGGACCAGACCGCTCGATCAACGGGCATGCACAACGCAAGCGAAGTGGTGCGGCTTGTGGGGGTCGGCACGGCGAGCCTGGTGCACACCGCCGATCTGGTGGGGCAATTCAAGGGGCAGGGGCAGGCATCGCCGGAGGAGCCAGGAAAAGTAGTGTCGAGGGATAAGACGCCCGCTGAGGAGCGCGACAAGAAGCTCAACATGAGCATTGACGACATCCGCAAGAAGTTCGGCTACGAGGCGATTGCAAACGCGTCGGCGGTGAAAAGGACTGACGAGGGGATTGTGGACGGCTAGCCCTTCTATTGCAAGTTGAGTAGGCTGTAGGCCATGTTGCCGCACATGACCGGTGCAGGAGTGACAGTACCCTTGTCATTCTTCACTGCGTTCAGATTGACAAAGCAAGTGGGTTCGTTATTTTCCGTCAGAAGGGCGCAGCCAGCATGCGTTCCTGTTCTCCGAGATTGTGTCGATTTTGCGTGGGTCGTGCGGAACGTTCACTAGCAGATCATCGACAGAATTCGTTGGATTTGATCTACGTGAAGGTGTGCGAATTCGCGTTGGTGCCCTGTTTGGTGTGGTACAATTGGAGTAGAAAGCGCGCGGTATAGCCGCGTCATGTTATTCTTATGTCAACTACTTTTCCCCAGAAACAATCGCATACGCGACCACCCGATATCCGTTCGGAACTGGAGCGGCTGTTCGGCTTTAACGAATTTCGTGGGAAGCAGGAAGCGGTCGTAGCGCAGGTCATGGCGGGGGTGGACACCATTGCCGTGATGCCGACGGGCGCGGGCAAATCGCTGTGCTACCAGTTGCCCGCGATGCTCTTGCCTGGCATGACGGTGATCATCTCGCCTTTGATCGCGCTGATGAAGGACCAGTACGACTCGCTGCCGGCCGAGGTGTACGAGCGCACCACATTTATCAACTCCTCGCTTGAGGTGGAAGCCCTGACGGGACGGATGGACGAGATATTGCGGGGCAAGTACAAGCTTGTGTACTGCGCTCCTGAGCGGTTGCGGCAGCAGAGCTTTGTAGACGCGCTGAGGCGGGCGAACGTGTCGATGCTCGTGGTGGACGAGGCCCATTGTGTTTCGATGTGGGGGCACGACTTCCGGCCCGACTATTTGTTCCTGGGCAAATGCCTGCCTCTGCTGGGCAAGCCCACGGTGCTCGCGCTGACGGCCACCGCCACGCCTGAGATGCGCGAGGAGATAGCGCACCAGCTGGGCAGGCCGCTGCGGCCCGTGGTCGCGAGCAACTACCGCGCTAACCTGTATTACGAAGTGGAAACGCTAGCCGACAAAGAAGCGAAGCTGCGCAAGCTGATCCAGATCTGTAAAGAGGAGAGCGGCTCGGGCGTTATATATGCGCGAAGCCGGGACGCATGCGAAGAGATCGCCGCTGTGCTGCGCAGGTCGGGAGTGCAGGCGTCCCATTATCACGCCGGGATGTCCTCCGAGGACCGATCGCGCACGCAAGAGAGCTTTATGCTCGACCGCACGCGGGTGATCGTTGCCACGATCGCGTTCGGGATGGGCATAGACAAGAGCAACGTGCGCTGGATCGTCCATTTCAGCCCACCCGACTCGCTGGAAAGCTACGTGCAGGAGTCGGGCAGGGCGGGGCGCGACGGGCGGCCTTCGCGCTGCATCCTCTTCATCACCGGCGGCGACCGCGCCAACCTCACCCGCTGGAAGAGGCAAGACGCTCTCAAGGTGGAAGATCTCCGGGCCCTGTATAAAGAGCTAACGGGCCAACTTTCGGAAGGACAGGCGAATTATGTCAACTTGGAAGATATGGAGCGGAACGCGGGCTCGGTGTTCAAAAGGCAGGTAGACGGGACGGCCATACGGGTATCTATCAGCCTGCTGGAGAAGTCGGGCCTGATAACGCGGCATTTCGATGCGCCGCGTTCTGCATGGATCACACTGACGGCGGAGGGAGCGCGAAGCACGGACCCGCAGTTCGTTGATTTCCAGCGGGCCGCGTACTTGCAGCAGGGGCCCGCCACGCGGCGCGACATCGGCACCCTCAGTACGGCAGCAGGAGTGGCTCCTGACGAGTTGGAAAGACGCCTGCTGGAATGGCAAGAGGCAGGGCTGATTACGTACAGGGGCGATAGGCGAGAGCCCGTGGTGGAGCGATTGCGCCCGCCTCGAGATGTGGCGCAGGTGATCAGCGGTCTGCTGGAGAGACGCGATTCGAACCAGCAGAAGCAGATCGCGCAGATCATCGATTATGCGTCGGCCCGCAGGTGCAGGCACGAGATGCTGGCGGCGCACCTGGGCGAGCAGATCGCCAACTGCGACACGGGCTGCGACCAGTGCGCGCCCCCTGTGCGGTCCGCACTACAGGCAAAGGAAGCAACGCCGGAACTGCCAGACAATCCGGGGCAGACGATAGTCGAGTGTCTGGTGAGCTTCCCGTTCAACGTGGGTAGACCTAGCCTTGTGAAAGCGCTGACCGGGTCGGCGGCAAGCAACGTAAATCCAGAGAGAGTGCGCCACTTCGGATCGATGCCGGGGATCGTGAAGAGCTCACTGGATGCAGCCATTGACAGCTTGATCGACCAGGGCTATATTGTCCCGTTTGAGTCGGAGGAAGGCTATAAGTTGCTGAGGGCGACGGCAAAAGCACAGAGTGGTGTACCGGAGAAAGCAGTATCAATCAAGCAGAAGCAGGAGCGCAAACCGAGGCAGCCACGAGCCGAAAGACGTGGGCGAGAGGAACCGCGCGGAGACGCTACCTGGAGTCCGGGCGGGGCGCAGGCACGTTCATACACACGACTTGAGCCACCAAAGGTCGAGAACGAACAGCCACCGACACCGGAAGAAGCGGACCTGTTCGAGAGGCTAAGGGCATGGCGGCGGGTGGTCGCCAACAAGCAAAACCTGCCACCTTATGTCATATTCCACGACAACACGCTGTGGGCAATCGCTCGTGCGCGCCCAGAAACCGAGGCCGAGCTACTGGCGGTCAAGGGAGTGGGGCAGAGCCACCTGGCCAAGTATGGGCCTGACCTCTTCAATCTGATTAATGGGGAATAAGAAAGAGCCACCCATTCGCGGTGGCTCTCTTGTTCTTGGGTTGTAATAGTTCTACGGCTTGACTACGACCTTGCGTACGCGGTTATAGAAGATGCCTGCACCGACGAGGCCGCCAAACACCAGTATGCCTGCGAGGAAGGGTCCAACGAGGGTCGCTGCAAGCACCTGATAGAAGAAGGCGAAGCAGAAGACAAGTACTGCGTTTACGCCTGCAAGCTTCCAGACATCGCTATCCTGCCCGGCAGAAAGGACAGGAAAGACACGACGCCCGAGGACGGCGTTGCCCCACTTGGAGGGGGTGCGTAAGTTGAGCAAAGTGAGGAAGGCAACGAAGGCTGAGACATAGGTGGCGGTGATGATGCCTCCGATCAACGGCGGAAGAATGACACCGGCCAGCACGACGAGCAGCACGATGGCCGCGATCACTATTACGGTGAAGCCTATCTGCTCGAGCTTAGTCCGCGGACGCACTACATTGGCAGCTTTCGCGCCCGGAGTGGTGCTGCTTGTGTTGTTGTAATCGGCGGGATCTTGCGTTGCAACAAGGGGACCGCCCGGAATCGGGTTGTTCATGCGGCTCGGCGGCGTGCCGACACCGACTTTAGTTTCTCTCTGATAGCTCATATTGCTCCCCCTAACTGGTAGGTTTCGACCATCATGGATATATACGTGGGTTCCGGCGAGTAAGTTACATTAAAGCCGTATCAGGATCGTCGTTAGTGTGAGTTGTGATGTTTGCTATCAGGGCAGAGGGACGGTCAGCAGGTGGTCTTCTTCGCGATCACCTTTGGTGGCGCGGTGCAGCACGAGCTGGAGGGAGTGGGTGTCTTCCAGGTACTGCAACTGAAGGATGTCGCGCGACGTGCCCGCGTCCAGATCGATGTAGTAGGTTGTGCCGTTCTTGAACGAGAAGTTGGACAACACAAAGTCGTCCGAACCGATCTTGAGCGAATTCGAGCCTGGTAGCCGGAGATCTACGGGGCCGACCTGCAGAGCGAATGCCAGCGAAGATATCGCTGCGCACATAAAGAGTAGCACTGCCAGGCACCCCACGCGAAACACACGCCAACCCACGCGAGATGGCCGCGCAACCCTTTCAGTATCACCGGCAGTGGCCTGTTCGTCTGCATTCATGCCTGCCACCCACTCGCCCATCGGGAATGGTGTCACTATAGCATAGCCACGCCAGGATGCAATTGGATTTCGTTGGGGGATTTCGGGCAACAAAAAACCCGAACAATCCGTGAGGACCATCCGAGCTTTTGTTCCTCAGCTTCGACAAGCGAACTTGTAATCGGCTAAGTTAGAACAGTATACGGGCGAACGGGTGGGGCGTCAATAAGCCGTTTTGCGAGTTATGCACATCCGCTGTGTTTTTGGAAGGCGGGGGAGCCGTCGCTCAGAATAAGCCGTGATCGAACTATGCCAAGATTACCGTTGCACTTGTCTATTTCCTATGCTATAAGATAGGTGCAACCACTACAATGTCGAATGGCTGTTTACCGTGCCGCTTCTACGTGGAGAATCGTTATTCTCATCGTTATTCTCTAAGAAGGCGCGGTCTTATCCATTGTGAGATTCCGAGAAGGGCGGTCAAGCTAAGTACACTTGCTTTGCTAAGTAGAGCAGATCAGGAGGTAGCTTAATGGACGAACAGGTCAGCAGCGCATCTTTGCAGGAGCGGGTCGAGCACATGGAGGCCTCCTTAGCCAGTCTACAGCGCACCGTGGATCAACTTGGAAATGACGTGCGGCAGATCGCGTCCCGTGCGGTACCCATATCTGCTCAAGTGTATTGCCCCCGGTGCAACGGGGGAAACCCCCCAAACGGGACCGTATGTATGTGGTGTGGACTGGCATTGGCGACACCCACCCCAGGGCCGGGAGCAACAGATCCGCGGCTTCGCATGCAACCCGGCGTCGCAGCCAGCCCGCTACCTCCACCTGTACAAGCTCCCGGAGGCGCGGCAGTGTTCGGAGCTCAGCAGATACCTGTTCCGCCAGCAGCGGATGGGCTACCGTCGCGTGAGTTTACCTTACCGGGCAACGTGGACGGACAGCGTCCCGCTTCTGCACTACATTCAGACCGTGATGTTCTTAAGCGCAGCGAGTTCTGGATCAACAAGGTCGGCATCGGGCTGTTACTGCTGGGGCTGGCATTCCTCTTTAAGTATTCACTCGATCAGGGGTGGTTGAGTGCTGTGCTTGTGCCGCCCGTGCGCATCGCATTTGGGCTAGTTCTGGGATCGATCCTGTTAATATTCGGCTTGCGAATGCACAGCAGGCGACGTAACTACAGCCAGGTGCTGATGGGCGGCAGCGTGGCTAGCTACTACATCACGGGCTTCGCCTCATACGAATTATTGCACCTTGCCCCATATTGGCTGGCGTTTGCATTCATGGTAGCAGTCACTCTCCTCGCGTTCGCACTGGCCATCTGGCAAAACGAATCGATATTGTCTCTTATCGGCGCGGCGGGCGCGCTCGCTACGCCCTTTGTACTTCCGACAGACTCCCACGAAATAGCCGGGCTAGTATCATATATCGGACTTGTGCTGGCAGGCACGAGCGCGATTTACCTGGTTCGGGGCTGGCGCTCTCTGCTGTGGACGGCCTTTGCCGGCGGGTGGTTGGCGCTATCCATAGCTTACTCAGCATTCGTTGCCAATTCATTTGTGAGTCCGTCGGACCGTTGGGTCTTCCAGGCAGGCGTGATCTGGGTCCTGCTGATGTTCTGGGCTGTGCCTGTAATACGCGAGATCCTTTGGAAGGGGGCTCCAGGCCGCTGGCCTTACCCCAGTTATCCGCCTACGCTGCCTGAGGAAACGGATAGTCTGTGGAGAGGGCATGTCTATCTGGCAGCAATCCTGACATCGCTGATCGCCGCTGCCTACACGTATGCGGCCTGGGACATATCGAGCGAGGCACACGGTGTGATGGCCATGGCAGCCGCCGCTATCTACGGCTTGGTCGCGCTGGGGCTTCGGAAGGCGTACAAGAATCTGGCGTATCTGCACATGCTGCTAGGGCTGCTCTTTCTCACCGTCGGGTTTGCATTATTGCTGCATGGCCCAGTACTGATGCTGACGCTGGCTCTTGAAGCGACCGCACTGCACTTCATAGCGAGGAGGGTGGCTGACCGAGGCCTAGCGCTGTCGGGGCATATCGTTGCAGTTGTGACTGCTCTGTTCCTGACGACGCAGTTGCTGATGATTCATCCTGGGGAGATGGCGGTCTTTAACGGTATATCATTGGCCGAACTAGCAACAATAGTCCTGGGCCTAGTGGCATCTTTTGCCCTCGCAGGACGGGCGATGCTGGCATACCGCCTTTTGGTGCATATTGCCTTCCTGGGTTGGGTGTGGAGGGAACTCTCAGCATTGGACAATGGGAACGGGTATGTAACAGTGACTTGGGGCGTCTACGCACTGGCGCTTCTCATTGCCGGTATCAGTCTGGGGCGCAACCGTTTTCTCATGTATACCGGCCTCGGTACGCTGTTCCTGGTTGTAGCGAAACTGTTCCTGGTCGATCTGGCTCTGGTTGACACGATCTGGCGTATCCTCCTCTTCCTGGGATTCGGCGGGCTGTTCCTCGTGCTCAGCTACTATCTACAGAATCTGATGAGGCCCCAAGGCGAGCCACAGGCTCCAGCATCTTTGGAGAAGTGAGGCGCAAAGCACGCATCGCGTCGCGTCTTTTGAGGACGATACACTCATTTTGAGTTCTCCTTCTGAGCGCAGTTAGAAATCAATTCCCCAGCATATTGGCGCAGAGCTTGGTTCTTCGTCCCTAAAGGGAGCCCTACCTTGCTCAGAAGGAGAATTCAAGGCGGGTTCGACCTCTTCAAGCGAAGTTGCCGGGCCAGTGCGCTCATTGCCGTGGGCGCAACGTGATATAATTAGGAGTCAGAGATAGATACGAAAGCGAGGGAGAAGCCGTAAGCTACCCCATTGATAAATCAAGGGGCTTTTGCAATAGAACCTGGCTCTGGCTTCCCACCAAGGAAGAGGGATACAGAGGTTCTCGCAAGTACGGCCAGCTTACAAGGGTGGCCCTGCTAGCGAACTAGCAGCGAGTTACTAACGACACAAGGAGGTTAGACTTTGAAATACTTTACCCAGCCAAAGTTTCCTGGCTGGAACCCAGCGAGTATTCAGTTCTTAAGGTGGGCCGTCCCGAAGGACGAAAACTGTTTACTCCCGAAGGAGTGCCTTGCCCACTAATATTATACCACAAAACAGGAGTGCGCGGCTCCTCCCCACAGCTAAAGCAGGGGTATCCGCCCGTGCAAGGAGTTCCGATGATAGTAGTGATGGTACGGATTCCCGTCGGGTCGGCCGAAGAGGGTGAGAGGATCGCGGGGCGGTTCAAGAACAGGCTGGGTGCGGTAGATAGCCAGCCAGGGTTTATGGGATTTGAGCTGCTGAAGGGCGAGCACGAATATGTTTCGGTAACGAGATGGGCGAGCAAAGAGGCCCTTGACGAGTGGACGGCGAGCCAGGCCCACGCACAGGCACATGGGCACGGACAGGGGATGGGCCAGCCGCAGGCTGCACAGACCGGAGGGCACCCAGCCGCGGAAACGGGAGGGCGCACCGGCCAACCCGCCAGCAGCGTGCTTATGTACGAAGTGGTAATTCCTGAGAGCAGCAAGTAGCACTTGGGCGGCATAGGCGACACCTTCTCGTCGCTCACGATTATTTACATGTTCGCGGGGGCGTTCACCCTGTACCAGGTGGTGAAGTCGTGGCGCGGCTTCTGGGCGGGCAAGCTGACTGCGCACAACAGGCAGTTATCGGGGGGAGTGGCGTTCTTCCTGCTGGTGCCGATCGGGGTGTTGCTGCACGAGTTCGGGCACATGCTGGCGGCATGGAGCACGCACAGCCAGGTGCTGGGGCTGCACTACTTTTTCTACTGGGGATATGTGGAGTACATCCCTTCGTCGAATAGCCCACTGCTGGACTGGTATGTGGCGTTGGCGGGCAACTTCGTGAGCTACGCACTGGGGATCGCTTGCCTGGCAGTGGCCGCCATGTGGGGCAGCCTCAGGCCTGCGCTGCGGTTCACGATAATGCAGTTGGGCGTGCTTGAGCTGATCCAGACTCTGATTTTCTACCCGCTCATCAGCATCGCGGACCCAAATTTCCACGGCGATTGGGACAGCATCTATTCCTTCCAGGCACCAGTAGCGTCTTGGGCGACGCTGGTGGTTCACGTGGTGTCGCTGGTGGGATTTGTGCTGTTTATGCGGTGGAATAAGAGCATGAGGACCATGATGGGGAGGTAGCCAATAGCTACTTCATCATGCCTCGCATATTCTTCATCATGCGCAATTTGCCTTTGCCCAGGCCTTTTGTATTGGGTCCGCCCCCGCCCGTCAGCATCTTCATCATCTTCTGCATTTCTTTGAACTGCTTGAGGAGGCCGTTCACTTCTTGCGTGGTGGTGCCGCTTCCTCTGGCAATGCGCCGCCGGCGGCTGGTGTCGATGATGTCGGGGTTGTGGCGCTCGTCGGGCGTCATCGAGCGGATCATGGCTTCGATGTGCCCCAGGTCGCCTTCGTTGATGCTGACCTGCTGCTGGCGCATAGCCTGACCGATGCCGGGTATCATGCCCAGCACCTGCTCAAGCGGACCGAGCTTCTTGATCTGCTGTAGCTGACCGAGGAAGTCTTCCAGATTGAAGGTGGAGGTGCGGAGCTTCTTCTCCATCGCCCTGGCTTGCTCTTCGCTGTACTCTTCCTGGGCGCGCTCGATGAGGGTCATGACGTCGCCCATGCCGAGGATGCGGGAGGCGAGGCGATCGGGATAGAAGGGCTCTAGGGCGTCGGGCTTCTCGCCCGTGCCTATGAACTTGATGGGCACGCCCGTTACTTCGCGCACCGAGAGAGCAGCGCCACCACGCGTGTCGCCGTCCATCTTGGTCATGATGAGGCCGGTCACGCCTATTTGCTCGTTGAACTCGGAGGCCGCGCGGACCGCGTCCTGTCCGGTCATGGCGTCGACCACAAGCAGCACTTCAGACGGGTTGAGGCGGGACTTGATAGTGGCTATCTCGTGCATCATCACCTCGTCAATATGGAGGCGGCCTGCGGTGTCAATAATGACGGGGGTGTGGCTCTGCATCTGGGCCTGGCGCACGCCATTGACGGCTATGTTTACGGGGTCGGTGCCCGGAGGCTCAGAGTAAACAGGCACGTTTAGCTGCTTGCCCAGTTGCTGCAACTGTGCTATGGCGGCGGGGCGGTACACGTCTGCCGCGACCAGCAGGGGGTTCTGGCCTGCTTTGCGCAGTTGAAGAGCGAGCTTGGCGGCAGTGGTGGTCTTACCCGAACCCTGCAAACCAACCATCATGATGACCGTGGGCGGCGTGCTCGACATTTGGAGACGGGAGGCCTCGCCAAGCAACTCGACAAGCTGCTCGTGGACGATGCCGACCACGGCCTGCGCGGGGGTAAGGCTGCGCATGACCTCCTGGCCTATGGCGCGCTCTTTTACTTTGTCCACAAAGTTCTTGACCACCTTGAAGTTGACGTCGGCCTCGAGAAGGGCGCGACGCACTTCTTTCATAGCCTCGTCAATATCGGCCTCGTCGAGGCGCCCCTTACCTTGAAGGCGCGAAAAGGCCGAGTTCAAGCGGTCTGTTAGATTATCAAACATTAGTCACTCCAGATAATTGCTAATTCAAGGCTCCTGCTGCCCTGCTTTATGGCCGGGGAAGCGAGAACCGGAAAGTTACGAAAATAGTGCTTTCACGAATTGCCGGGCGTCGAACTCGGCGAGGTCGGTGATCTTCTCGCCGGTGCCTACATAGCGGATAGGGAGCTTTAGCTCGCGGGCGATGGCGAAGACTATGCCGCCCTTGGCCGTGCCGTCGAGCTTGGCTACTGCCACGTCGGTTACTTCGGCTACTTCGGTGAAAACCTTGGCCTGTTGCAAGCCGTTTTGCCCGGTGGTGGCGTCGAGCACCAGCAGGGTCTCGTCGGGGGCGCCGGGCAACTGCCTCTCTATGATCTTCTTGACCTTGCGCAGCTCTTCCATGAGGTTGATCTTAGTGTGCAGACGGCCGGCGGTGTCGATGATCAAGATGTCAGCGTTGCGAGCTTTGGCGGCTTCCACTGCGTCGAAGACAACGGCTCCGGGGTCGGCGCCATGTTCGTGCCTGATCAAGGGAGCGCCCACGCGGTCGGCCCACACTTGCAGCTGGTCGATCGCAGCAGCGCGGAAGGTGTCGCCCGCAGCGATGATGACGGACTTACCGTGGTCGCGGTAGAACTTGGTTAGCTTGGCGATAGTGGTGGTTTTGCCCACGCCGTTCACGCCCACAACCAGTATTACGTAGGGCCTATCTTCTGCGTTTCGGTCGTCGCCGCTTGCTGCCTTGCGGGCCAGCAGGTCGCGCTCGGGCTTGGTGAGAATATCTACGAGGGCGCTCTGCAGCATATCGTATACGTCTTTGGGCTTCTTGAGGCGGTCTAGCTCGGCCTGTTTCTTGATGTGTTCCACGAGGTCGACTGTGGTTTCGACGCCCAGATCGGCCTGAATCAGCAGGGTTTCGAGGTCTTCCCAGATGTCTTCAGTGATTTCGTCTACTTCGAACAGGGAAACTACCTGGCGAAAAAGACCTCTCCGCGTGCGCGTGAGGCCTTCTTCGACCTTCTCCTGTTGTACCTGTATTTCTTCTTCTGTTTTAGGTTGTTCTTTTTTCTTAATCCAATTGAACATCAATTACTCCGTTAGGATACTCGCAAGAATTATA